>LBTS01000001.1:0-583 GCA_000992165.1 Candidatus Moranbacteria bacterium GW2011_GWC2_37_8
CACGTCCACTAAAAAGCTAAGAAGCTAATGCCTAATAAGCTATCCAGCCCTTGATATTGATGAAGAATTGCAGTATGCTTAATTGTATGAAAAAGAGTTACTTTTTATTAGCATTATTACTTTTAACGATAGCCCAACCAGCTATGGGTGCCGCACCAGTTTTAAAGGAAGCGGCTATTAACGATGTCCAAAAAACACTAAAGATAACTGTGGATGAATATTCTGAAGTTATTCCCACTGCAACACTTGATTCTTGGTTGAGTCACAAAAATTCTTTGTATTTATCTCCTGAAGTTCAAAGCGAATTTGAAAATATTTATTATTGTCCAACAAGTGAAATATTTTGCGCCATCACATTAACCAGGATACAAAGACAGAATATCAGACTAGCCTCCAATATTTCAATCAATTCAGACGCGATCAAATCTTATGTTGAAGATTTAGCCAGGAGGGTTAACCGTGATGCAGCTGATGCTAAGTTTAAAGTTGAAAATGGCGTTGTTGGAACTTTCGAAGAAGCAAGGAATGGACTAGCCCTAAATACAGCAAAGAGCTTTGAAGTACTTTCTGAGGCAATAAGCAA
>LBTS01000001.1:704-43406 GCA_000992165.1 Candidatus Moranbacteria bacterium GW2011_GWC2_37_8
ATTAAGCCTGGTGAGGAATTTTCTTTCGTAAAACATCTCGGAGAAGTAGATGGCGAACACGGCTATTTACCCGAACTGGTTATTAAAAAAAATAAAACTGAAGCTGAATTTGGCGGCGGTATTTGCCAAGTGTCGTCAACTGCTTTTAGAGCTGCAATTTATTCTGGTCTCAAGATTACAGCTCGCCGCAATCACGCTTATCCTGTTTCCTATTACAATCCACAAGGGATGGATGCCACTGTCTATGTGCCCAACCCAGACATGAAGTTTTTAAATAACACCCCAGGCTACATATTAATTCAAACAAAGATTGAAGGAACCCAATTAACCTTTTCCTTTTACGGAACAAATGACGGACGCACCATTAACATTGATGGACCAAGAATCATTGAAAAACAACCAGATGGTTCACTTAAAGCAACTTTTACTCAAAATGTTATTACTAAGGATGGCACGGAGATTATAAATGACATTTTCAACAGCTCATACGACTCTCCTTATAGATATCCTCATCCAGGCGGACCAATACTAACTGTAAAGCCTGCCAACTGGTCTGCAGACGAATGGAAGGCATACAAGAAGGCTGCCAAAATAGCTCAACAATAGACGTTTAAACTAAGGAGTCTTAACAAACAGATAGCTTTATCAGTATCCGGTAGGGTTGACGCTTGATAATTAAACTGATATAATTGGTTCGATGTTCCAATTTCTTGGGTTATTAGCTCAGTTGGTAGAGCAGCGGCCTCTTAAGCCGACGGTCGCAGGTTCGAATCCTGCATAACCCACAAAGTATTTCCACAGGGAGGAAAGAATTGCCCCCATAGCTCAACGGATAGAGCAACAGCCTTCTAAGCTGAAGATCTAGGTTCGATTCCTGGTGGGGGTACAAAATGGATATTTTGACACCCAGCAGGAATCGAACAGGAAAGGGTTCGGGAAAACCTAGGTTTTCCCGGAGCGGAAGCTTGAAACCGCTGGGTTTCAAAGAGCGAAGCGAGTGAGATTTTCCTGGTGGGGGTACGTGATTGAATAAATTTTTAATTTTAAATTTCCAATTTTTAAACAATCCAATTTATTGGATATTCATTGAAAATTGTGAATTGGAAATTGAAAATTCCATGCTTTTGCATGGCATATATGGCGGGTATCGTCTAGCGGCTAAGACATCGGTTTGTGGTACCGAGAATCTGGGTTCGATTCCCAGTACTCGCCCCTGTATAGATTTCTCATGTTTATTTCTTCGAAGGGCTAAACATGCATCAGATTTGCTTCATTCATTGCCTATGCAATGATTTTGCGCCCGTAGCTCAACGGATAGAGTACTTGGCTTCGAACCAAGGGGTTGTAGGTTCGAGTCCTGCCGGGCGCACAGAATTTTAAAAATCCCAGTTTGCCTGGGATTTTAAAATGCGTACAAAGAAAAAATCTCCAATTCATTTGGAGATTTTTTTATTCTTGCAAACTATCAAACAACTCAATAATGCTTGAAAACATCTTTTATCGGTTGATATTCATTTGTGTTTTCTAAATTTCGCCTCTGTATCTCTTTACTTATCTCATTAAATTCATTCTCCTTAAACTCAACACTTTTATTTTGTGAATCAAGATATTCCTGTTTTCTTTGTTGACTCCAACCAGCCCCAAGCAAACTTTGCTGCCAAATTTTCCAACCAATAAGAATAGAGACTATCAAAAGAATGAAAAAAACAGCCATGCGAGTTTTCGCCCAAACGCTTGCAATCATTTGACACAAGGAAGTCGCACTCAGCTTTGCACCACCCTTTGAAGATATTTTGAAATTTAAGTTCATATGTCTAACTTTTTTTATTCTTATTTAGTGCGGTTATTCAGTGTAAAAAACAACATCCAAAGTAGCTTCCAGTTTGCCGTTTTTATTTTGTGAATCTCTAGAATCACCAGATTCATTAAAGGGATTACCCTGCGATGATTTAGAAGAAGTAACTTCAGTACTGTTCCTAATCTGCAGCCCAACTATGTCACAATAATATTCAAAATTCTCAAGTGATTTCACAAATCTCCCTATAGTATTAAAGTCTCCATTTAACACTATTTCAAATTGAAGATAATTTTCGTTTGGCAGGTCATTCGTCAAGACATCTTCTTGCACTTTTTTAGATTTACTTGCACTTTTTGCCACTGCTTGCTGATCTTGAACCGTAATCGTGATGATGTTCCCACTTTGAGCAGCCAAACTTTCCAATTTTTCAATCAATGTAACGGCATATTCCTTGTCTAATAAAATATCCGTAATGGTAGCATTTTCAAGAATTTTGTATTGTTCCTGAATCTTAGGAAGCTCGTCGATATTTTTTTTGCTGCTCTCCTGCTTTATCTGTTCCTCCTGAATCTTATCTTTAACATTACTAATCTTATTCATCAAAGGAAAAACAACGCCGTAAACAAGCACTGCAAGAAGCACTATATAGAAGAATATAGCTAAAATTTCACGTTGATTTTTTAAAAAATTTTTCATCTCTATTTTTTTAGGCAATCTTTAATAACAACAAAATCCATTTGAAAATCAACATTATCTTTCACAACCAGGTTAGACAAAGGAACGTTCACGTCCTTAAAGCAGTCTGAATTATCCAGATTATTTTTTAAAGCCAAAAGATTATCCCTTGACCTAGCCTTTCCCAATAAAAATATTTGATAATTTTTTGTGGAAAAATCACTAATATAAACACCCTCCGGCACAACACTGCCGAGTTCATCCAGAACATTCAACCAATGCAGATGGCTGCTTTGTATTTTCGACAAAATATCAATTGAAGCATTAACTTTTTTAAATTTCTCTTCGTAATTATTCAATTCTTGATATTTATCTTGAGACTTATTCACCGAACTTAGCGTGACAGAAGAATTGTATTGAAAGTTAAGAAGATAATAAATATTCAACAATAGCGCGATAAAAATAACAAGCGGCACCAAAAACAACATTTCTTCATGCAAAATCCTGCGAAATATTTTTGATCTTCGCAGTTCATTTTTTTTCTCTTGTGGCAACAAATCAAGATAGATCTTCATAATGTAATCCTTTTAACGCTAGACCAATAGCTGTTGAGTATTGAACTGATTGGCTTTTCTCAATGGCTGGCAATTCTTTTCCAATTTTCATATTTATCCAGGGATTTCCAAATTCAATCGTTCTGCCTAATTTTTTTGATAAATAAGGCACGATACCTTTAGTGTTTGCTCCGCCGCCACAAATAATAATCTTATCGATACTCTTAGAATATTTCAGTCCTGTCAGATAAAAATCTATCGATTGGTCAATTTCCTGAGCAAAATTTTCCAAAATTGGCTTGGATAATTTAAAGATAGCATCATTTTTAAAATCATTCCCAATTCCATATGAAATCTTAATCTTCTCCGCCTCTTCAAACGAAACGTTCATTCCTTTTGAAATTGCATCCGTAAGGGACTGCCCGCAAAGAGGAATGCTCGAAGTGAAACATGGAACACCACCTTTCGTCACGGAAAAACTCGTTCTCCTATCTCCGATATCTACGACTAAAACAGTTTCTTCATTATTACTTTCCAGTAGCAAGCTCCTAGCTTGTGCAATTGATTCAATTTCAAGACCAACAGGATCAAGTCCAGCCAATTCCAACGTTTCAATCGCCAAGTCAACGACATTTTTTGAAATTGCCACAACCAAAAGGCTTATTTTGTTTTTTTCAGGAAAAAGATTTTCTGGAATAATCTGCCAATCGTAATAGACTTGTTCTAATGGAAGCGGGATATTAGCTTCCATCTCCCATTTGACTGCTTCTTTTATTTCAGACTCATCCATCTTTGGCACAGAAATGATACGCAAAAAAGCTTTTGTTTCAGGCAGTGAGCAAATAACCTTTTTAGTTTTTATTTTATTAGGTGACGCTATTTCAATGGCTTTTTTAATAGCAGCAATGACTTGATCCTTATTTTGAATCTCTCCATCACTAATACAATTAGCTGGAATAGGCACTGAGCAATAACTTGAAATACTATCTATCGAACCATTATTTTCAATTTGCACAGCCTTAATAGAAAGATCACTAAGATCTAAACCAAAGACATTGGAATCATCATTAAAAATTTTTTTATTTAAAAAAGACATCGTTGCGTGAATCATTAATCAAGAATTATGAATCATTAAAAATTCAATAATCCTTGTTTATCTTTTTATTTTTACTTCTTACTTTTTATTATAACTTATTTTATCTTTTTATTCCATGAATCATAATTCGTGATTCGTGATTCATGAGTTCTAAAGCTCATTCCAAAGATCTATCGTATAGTATACATCACTAGGAAAAAATGGTGGTGGATTCATGTATAAAAAATTATCATATTCTATATTCTTAACTTGAAAACCGACTTTGTCTGTGCCATTACAATCTTTTGAAGCAGTAAACTCTATGAATTTATTTGAAACGACTGAGCCATACAAATCTAGTCTGTTTTTTTGAACTTCACATCCACCTCCACAACAATGGGGATTAAAATCCTGCTTACCAATCATTCCATCCTTAGCAACCATGGCGGCATCAATTTCCAAATCATCGCAATCAGCCCCACAATTTTTCTTTTCACTAGTTAGAAGTATATTTCGCTTAGCAATAAGCCCTACAGCATCAGTGCCATCCCTGTTGGTATATCTCAAATTTCCACTTCCGATATAGATATCGCCAACGCCTTCTCCTGCAGCTATTGTCACCCTGTCCCCATCAACCGTTCCGTCAACCCAAACATTTCCACCCACAAAAATTATTCCGTCATCGGGAATAGTCTTTGTTTGTTTTGTAGCGGCATCTTCATTCTTAATGTCATTGGAATTATTCTTTACATCCTTAACTGTCACGATATCAAATTGTCCATCAGTGCGAAGTGTGAGATGTTTTCCAGCTTTACCAGCTGGAACATTAAAATAACAATGATCATCCAAACAATTATTAACTATCGTATCATTGGGAGCTTGCGCATATTTTTTCATCACATTAAGATCGACAGCTATACCTGCGAAATCCTTCTGCGGAACAGGGAATTTTTTTCCACCAAGAAATACGCAGCTACTTTTATCTGCGTTATATTCGCAATTTGGAAGTGGAAATACGCCAAGAGGTTGCGAACTCCAAACACCAACATGGTCCTGACCAGTAATCGGATCGAAATATGTCGAAGATCCAGCATAAACTCTGCCATGAGATATGCCATCAAAACGGACTCCGGTGTTGCTCATAATGCGTCCTTTAATATCCCAGTTTGAATCGAAATTTGCATACTCGTTACTAAGAACTACATAGTCACTCCATGAAGTCCTCCTGAACCTGACTTTTATTTTTTTCTTAATATTAGGATTATCCAAAGAGGAAGCTTCGAATTCAACAACTATTGGTGTGTTTGTCGAGACAGTAGCGTTTGTTATAAGTGCACTACAATAGCCTATCGTCGTACCAGCGCTTGTCTTCACATCCCATGTGTAGGGCTCATCCAATCCGCGCGGTTTTGGATCAGTCTCGCTCCAAAATTCAGCCACTTCTTCAATTGTATGGCCATCCGTGTTATGAGCAAGATACCAGCGATATTCATTAGAACAAGCTTCAGCCATTTGAAAGGCTTTCTCTCTGGCAACCGCGTCATAGCCTGACCTTGCCTGAGAAGCAATCAACTGAACCAAACCAACCAAAAGAATTGAAACGAATGTCACAATTCCAAGTGCATAAACAAGCACCGATCCTTTGTATGTTTTATTTCGCATAAATTTAAGACTCATTTAAATTTCGAAGTTCAACGACAGATTCAAGATTGACATTTTCAGGAGCGACAATTGGTCTGATATTTATCCAGAGATGCAAGCGCACCAAGCGTGTATCATACGCAGTAGGAGAAGACATGGCATCTTCAGTAAGGATTGGAAATCTGTTGTCATAATATGAAAAGAAAGGTTTTGATGTTGTTAGGTTAGTAACATAATTCAAAAGCACTTCAACAGTTGCATCATCTGCCGCATATGAACCATCAACAAATTTTGTGACTCCTTTTTTAAGTTTTTCTTCATTATCGACAAAGTAATGGACTCTCTCAGCACTGCCATCACCATCCTCATCCCTGTAAACTATCATGGAATACTCCTCAGTTTCTTTGATTGGGTAAGATCCATCATCACCTTGCCTTATAGCTCGCAGCTCATGCACAAGTTGAGTGATGACTCTTGAAGCTGAAGCAGTCGCAGTCGCTTGTTCAAGAACATATCCTTTATAATTCCAAGCTCTTGCTGATAGAAGCGTGAATGCGACCATGCCCAAGCTTAAGATAGTTATTGCGACAAGCAATTCAACCAATGACATCCCCTTTTTTATACTGTGTTTTTTCATAATGGATTAATTGTAATATCTTTTTCCGTAAGATTAGACACTATTATATCATCCTCCTTAGTCTCATATCCCGCCGCCTGCACAGTTATATGATATTGCACATTTTGAAGAGGAGCAACGATATCTCTTGGAAAATATACCTGCCCGAATTGATCCGTAATTAAAGTCTGTTCATAGGAAAGACTTTCATTTTCAACCGTCACGGTTGCATCTGAAATAGGTGTTGGCGGCATTGTTGCCGGTATATCAGTATAGTCAACAACTCTTAAAAACAATGCTGGCGTATCTTTAGGCACTAAAATAGCATTGACATCCGTAACGACTCCGGGATTAGCAGTAAAGATTGTAGATTTAAGACCGAATGATGGCTCAACTTTCCAAAATTTATAACCATCATTATTAGTTGATGTCAGATATTCAAAAGTGTATTCACCGAAGCTTTCATCACTAAAAATAAATGAGCCAGCTGCGTCACTGCTGTGATTAGTTTTAACATAAGAATAAACAGGACCAGTATTACCAAGAATTCGGCCACCCTCCAGCGAAAAATCAATATTTCCAATACTATTCCCCAAGGGATCAACAGTCCTGAGCTGCAAAGAGGCTGCCAGGTCAAAATATATTGTCTTTGAGGAAATTCCAGCCAAGGTGACACTACCATGCAAATCTATCGGCTCATAAGAATTGACGGGATATGGAGGCATAGTGTCAACTGGATAATATCCATTCTTTCTCACGATAATCTTGTATTTGTTGTTTCCTATCGCATATCCCGGAAGATAAACCTTTCCATTATCTAAAGTGTCTGTCGTATGCAGCAAAGCATCAGTGTCGGCATCTCTGATTTCAACCCTAGCACCTTCAACTGGTATTCCTGCGCTACTTATTATATTGATGCTTAAAATTCCTCCATTATATAATTCCTCTGTTCCAGGCGGAGCGATATGTGAATACATGGTAATCTTCTTGGTTTCTCCTCCACTCAACCAACTGACTATCACCTCCACATGCTTATAATCGCCATCTTTCAAGTCAGACGAAGGATCGTTTTGGTCAGGATTATCATAATCGTCATTGGAATACGTGATATTAGTAACTACATTAAAACTAACACTACTCCTATCGATAGTCTTATTATTTTTAATTGGACCATCTTCAGTGGATTCGAGATTTTCATAGGCAACATTACGCAGTATTTCAAACTGTTCATTGGCAACTTGCGAAGCGGAAATTCTAGCCTTAGCATCTCTTAAAACGTTAGCACCACTGGCGAAAGTCCTATAAAAAGTAACGACCACTATCACCACAATCAAAGAAAAAATCAAGGCTTCCACTAAAGTGAAACCTTTTTTATTTTTTATTTCCATCTCCCTGATAACCATAAGTATAGTATTAACTAGAATGACAAAATGTAGACACGAGGCAAGCTTCGGCGAATTAACCTCAGAGGGATTAAAAAATTCTATTTAATATTATCCAGCATGCTATACATCGGCATAAGCATAGCTACCGCAAAAAACCCAACAGCCGCTCCAATGACAACCATAAGCAAAGGTTCTATGACAGCTGAAAGATTTTTTGTTATCTGGTCAACTTCATCTTCATAAAATTCAGCCAACTGCAGCAGCACTACTTCCGTCTTACCAGTCTCTTCTCCAACTTGAACAATTTGCGAAACCAAAACTGGAAAAATGTCACCATGATCAGAAAGAATCTTGCTTAGACTCACACCTTTTTGAATATCCTCCACACTGCCGATTAAAACTTGTTGGTAGTAATGATTAGTTAGAGTCCTGGAAATAATTTTTAGGGCATCCACGGCGCCAACGCCACTCTTAAGAAGTGAGCTATAAATCCTAGCGAAACGTGCGCAATTCATCTGCTTTATTAATGGACTAAAAATTGGAAATTTGATTGCAACCCAACTTACCGTTTTCTTACCACTCGGCTGTCTTAGGAAATATTGCAAAAATATCGCAACTGCAAAAAAGACAACTGCCACCATTAACCCATTGTTTTTCAATAAATTACTCATATCAACAATGAATTGTGTCATTGCTGGAAGTTTCGCATTCATATCTTTAAAGACACCCATCAATTTTGGAAGCACATATGTCAACATGATAATTCCAATAATAAACATCACCGTCAAAATAACCGCTGGATAAATCATGGCCCCTTTAACCTTACTTTTCAAGTCATGCTCCTTCTCTAGTTGTACTGCCACGATTTTCAAAACTTCATCAAGATTTCCAGCTGTTTCTCCGACTCTAACCATATTAACAAAAAGTTCACCAAAAATATTTACATATTTTTCAAGACCCTCACTCAAAGATTTCCCACTCTGTATTTCCTCATCAATATCTAAAAGAATTTTTTTAAATGATTTATTTTCTGTCTGAAGTGCCAAATTATTAACAGCGCGAGAAACCGTAAGTCCTGAAGCAACCATGATGCTTAAATTTCTTGCAAAAACCATTTTCTCTTTAAGTGGAATGGAAATGAATTTATCAAAAAAATTAGTCTTTCCAGCTATTTTTGCTTCTTCTTCCTTAACTAATGAAATTGAAGTCACCAAATAACCTTCAGCTCGAAGTTGTTGAGCAACATTTTTTTCATCCTGAGCAACTATCTCTCCACCCTTAGTTTGCCCACTATAACTTTTGGCAGTATAAATAAATTTTGGCACGGACTTACTTACAACTTATAACTAATAACTTGCAACTCCTGGGTTGCGTTATTGGTTATTGGTTATTGGTTATTGGTTATTGGTTTATTCTTTTGTTACTCTCATAACTTCTTCCAGAGAAGTTATGCCTGATGCAGCTTTAATAAATCCATCCTCGCCCATGGTTTGCATCCCTTTTTCTCTTGCCCGCTTCTCTATATCATCGGATGATGCGTTAGATGTAATCAACTTACCTATTTCCTCGTCCATTTCCAATACTTCATAAATACCTTGTCGTCCTTTATATCCCTCATTTGAACATTGTTCGCAACCTTTCGGTCTGTAAAAATCAATATTTTTCCAATTGCTTTTAGCGTTTATTTCAGAAGCAAGTTGCGGAGTATCCTTAAGCATTTTCAAGATTTCATCCATATTAAAATTCGAACTTAAGGCAGCCACATCTTTTTCGTCCAGCTTATAACTAACTTTGCATTCATTGCAAAGTTTTCGTACAAGCCTTTGACCGATAACCACATTAACTGTTGATGCCACCAAAAATGCTTCCGCACCCATATCCAAAAGACGAGGTAGTGTTCCTGCGGCGCTATTCGTATGCAAAGTTGAAAGTACTAAATGTCCAGTCATAGCGGCTTCTACTGCGATTTGCATGGTTTCGCTATCGCGAATTTCTCCAACCATAATAATATCAGGATCTTGACGCAAAAGACTTCTAAGTGCAGCTGCAAAAGTCATTCCGATTTTTGCATTCACTTGAGTTTGATTGACTCTCATCATGCGATATTCGACCGGATCTTCTACTGTGCTAATATTCACCTCTGTCGTGTTCAAAATATCCATAACAGTATACAAAGTCGTTGTTTTTCCGCTGCCAGTAGGACCAGTAACTAAAACCATTCCATTAGGACGCTTGATGTGTCTATGCACGACTTCCAAGGCATTACCAGTAAGTCCCATTTTCTCCAAAGTCAAACCTTTTGATGTTTCATCAAGCAAACGCATAACTATTTTTTCACCTTCGAAAACAGGCAGAATACTAACACGAAATGAAATCCTGTAGCCTTCCTTTTCTATTTTAAAACGTCCATCTTGAGGCAAGCGGTGTTCATCCAATTTCAAACTAGAAAGCACTTTGATACGAGCAACCAATCCTTCCATGACTTGCCGCGGAAGGGTCATAGCGTCGTGCAAGACGCCATCAATACGATACCTTACGCGTACTTCTTTTTCATCAGGCTCAATATGTATATCACTGGCTGATTGTAAGATTGCATGCTTAAGCAAAGTATCAACAATTCGTACAATCGGAAGATCTTGCGCTATTTTTTCCAAATCATCAGCCTCTTCGCCAACCGCAACATTGTCAGAATCTTTACTGATGATATCTCCGAATTCCGCCTTAAGACTTTTCTCATATTGCCTTAAAATTGCCTTGATACTTTCATCACTAGTTAAACATGGCACAATTTTAAGACCAGTTTTTTTTCTGATAAAATCTATTGTTTGAATATCTTCAGGATTTTTCATGGCGACCTTCAGATCATTGCCATCCTTTTCAAAAGCTACGATTCCATATTTTTTAGCAATCGGCTCTGGAATTATCTGCAAGATATCAGCCGTAATTGTTTCTTTTTCAAGATTTACATACGGAATGCCAAGTATATAAGAATAAAGTTTACGAAGTTCAGTTTCGCTAACCAATTTTTTTTCCAACAATAAATCACCCAGCTTTTGGTTGGTTTCATTAGCAAGTTTAAAATTTTCATCGACAACTGCAACTTCCAGCAAATTTGAGTCGAGTAAAAATTCCTTGAGTTGTTTATTTTCAATCCTCATCTGTATTTATCTTATTTTTTGTATTTGTTTTCAATATTAACCAAACGAAAATACGAATTTATACAAATTTACGAATGTACAAAATTTGTATATTTGTCCCTAGGATAAGCCTGGGGCAAATAAATTTGTAATATATTTGTAATTTGTTTGAGTTAATTTATTTTATATTGAGAATCTCTTTAATCTTAGCCGTAACCTCCTCAAGCTTATAATCTGCTTTAACTAGATATGTAGTAGCGCCCATCTCCAAAGCCTTCTCAACATCTGCAATACTTCCTAAATTTGTCAAAAGCACAATTGGAATATGTTTAGATTCTTCATTTGCCTTCACTTCCTGAAGCACCTGATAACCGTCTTTTTTAGGCAAAACAATGTCCAACAATATTAAATCTGGTTTTTCAGAAATCGCCATCTTCACTCCCTCTTCACCATCAAGTGCGCACATGACTTCAAAACTTTCCGCAGTCAGATAAGAACTCAATGCTTTTTGCAAGACTGTATCATCTTCAATAATCAATAGCCTCTTGTTCATATTAGTGCAGTTATTGAATTAAAATAATTTATGCTTTCTTGGTTTGCACGGTTGGTAAAGTGAAATAAAATTCACTACCTACGCCTTCTTCAGACTTAAACCAAAAACTTCCACCTGATTGCTCCACAATATTCTTAGCAATATAAAGACCAAGACCTGTACCATCAGTCTTATTTTTAATTGAATTATTGCTTCTAAAAAATTTCTGAGCAATCTTAGCTTGTTCAGATCTTGGAATACCCACGCCACTATCCCTAACACAAACCTGAACCATTCCATCTTTTTCTTCTAAAAATATTTCCACCACTCCGTGTCCGTCAATGTATTTTATAGCATTAGAAACTAAGTTATCAAATGCCACCAAAATTCTACGTCTATCGATAATTATTTCAACTGGCCTAATCGGATAAGATTCTCTCAGCTCAACATTGAATGCTTTAGCTATTACTTGCTGTGCCTCAACAGCTTCCTTAACTAAAGCACAGATATCTATCTTTTCTTTATTAAGAGCTAATTGCCCCTGGTCAATGCGTGCTACATCCAAGAGGTCGTTCACGAGCCTACCCATTTTCTCACTGGAACGAATTATTTCATTAATAATTTCAGATTGCTTAGCATCAAGTCCTTCAGAAAATTTTGATTGCAACAGCTCTATTTCCCAGTTTATTTCTGCAATAGGAGTTTTTAATTGATGTGATGCTACTGAAACAAATTCGGTCTTCATCTTGTTAGCCTTCGCGATTTCTTCTACAGTCTTAATTATAAGACTTCCGATAGTAAAAAGCAGACCTGTCACCGCTAATTCGCTAAGCGCCAATATTTCCGGAGAATTATAATTTGCTGAAACGATATAAACCCCACCCATCGCAGCTATAATAACCACACCCATCGCTATAAACAAAAAACTTGGAGTTTGCCAAACCTTAATACCTAATTCGTCAGCTTGCTTGACCAGATTAAATTCATCAAAAATTCGTTGTTTGATTTTTTGAAATTTCATTTTGTGAATGTTTTTGTTATTATCTTTCAAGATAATTATAGCACAAAAAAGCAAAACATATAAACAGCAAAACCGCTGCATGAGCTAGCGGTTTTGCTGTTTTGTATTTTCTAATGAAGCTAAAAGCTAACGAAGCTAATGAAGCTATTTTTTACACTTTAAACTCCACAACCTCACCATCACTCATAATATAGTCTTTTCCTACGGTCTTTACAGCACCAATTTCTTTCGCCTTTCCCCAAGAACCAATTTCCAAAAGCTTATCCCACATAATAACATCAGCTCGAATGAATTTTTCTTTGAAATCAGTGTGGATTGCAGCGCCAGCCTCAGGCGCAGTAGAACCCTTTTTTATTGTCCAAGCTCGGGTTTCAATTTTTCCAGTCGTGAGAAAAGTTTCCAGCCCTAAAAGATCATACGCTTCAACAATTAATTGATTAATATTGGAAGTTAACCCCATTTCTTCGATTTCTTCTTGGCTCATTTCAATTAGTTCTTCCTCAATCTTAATATCCAATTTCACATGTCTCCTATTTTCCAGAATATCCGGCAATTTTTCATTCACATCACTGACATTATAAACATACAGAAATGGTTTCATTGTCAGCAATTGAAATTCTTTAACAGCAATTTTAGTATTCAAATCATCCCAATCCAAATCGGCAGTATTTGCCAAAAGTCCTTTCTCTAAAACATGTTTGATTTTTTCCGCCACACTTAATTTGAACTGCGCTTCCTTATCATTCCCACGAGCATCCTTAGCCAGTTTTTCCATTCTCTTGATTACGCTTTCCAAATCAGCCAAAATAAGCTCAGTATTGATAATTTCAATATCTTCCAAAGGATCAACCTTGTTGTGAACATGGGTAATATTGGAGTTTTCAAAAACCCTGACTACCTGCGCAATAGCATCAACTTCGCGAATATTAGCCAAAAATTTGTTACCCAAGCCTTCGCCAACGCTTGCGCCCTTCACAATTCCTGCAATATCCACAAATTCAACCACTGCCGGCACGATTTTTTCAGTTTCAGACATTTCAGAAAGCTTATTCAGGCGATCATCCGGCACCTTCACCACACCAACATTCGGCTCTATGGTGCAGAATGGATAGTTGCTAATTTCAACCGGATTTTTAGTTAGAGCCTTAAAAAGCGTGGATTTCCCCACGTTTGGCAGTCCTACTATACCTATTTGTAAAGCCATAAATAAAAGTTTATAAAGTTAGAAAGTCCATCAAGTTCATAAAGTACAATACAGCAAATCCAGGAAATAAGCAATAAAAAAAAGGACATTTATTCAACATCCCTTATGCAAGCAAAAAAATAGACGCTTAACCATATCCATATATTATACACCTAAATCAATATAAAGTCAACTATAACTTAGCTATTCTATTCATATCTTTACTCCCTTTCCAATTTATCGCATACATGTTATAAATACTTGATGCATTTTGCACCCATACATAATACACACTACCAAATACATAATACTATGCTGCAAGACCACATACTCTGCCATTATGGAGAAATTGCCCTTAAAGGCAAAAACCGCAATTATTTTGAGTGGCACTTGATTGAAAATATCAAAGACAGACTTGATGCTTTTTCACCAAGCAGTTTTGAATATGTCAAAAAAATGTCGGGTGGAATTTTGATAAAATTAAATGAAAAAGGCATTGCCAACAGCTCTCTCATTGAAGATGCCCTCCAGCACACCTTTGGGATTGTAAATTTTTCATTCGCAGCCAGCGTCGAGCAAGATATTGAAATTCTCAAAAATACCTGTTGGGAGCTTATTCAAAATGAAAATTTTGAAACTTTCCGCGTTAAAACACAACGTTCCAATAAGCTATTTCCAATGACCAGTGAAGAAATAAATAGAAAAGTCGGCGGATTTATTTTTGATAAGTTCGAAGGAAAAAAATCAGTAAGCCTTAAAAATGCAGATTGTGAATGTTTCATAATTATCATCAATAAGTTAGCATTGATAACCTTGCGCAAAATTCAAGGTCCAGGAGGATTGCCAATTGGAACCGGAGGAAAAGCTATGGTACTTATGTCAGGTGGGTTTGATTCCCCGGTTGCTGCCTGGTATTTACTCAAGCGCGGCGTTTCAACACGATTTGCTCACTTTCATTCAATTCCATATACTTCTCGAGAATCATTAGAAAAAGTCACTGATTTAATAAAGGTTCTAAAAAAATTCAAATCTTCTTCTGTGATGTATTCGATTCCCTTCGCAGATGTTCAAAAAGAAATAATGATGAAATGTCCAGCCTCACTTCGAGTTATTTTGTATCGCCGCATGATGATGAGAATTGCCGATGTTCTAGCAAAAAAAGAAAAGGCTTTGGCATTGATTACGGGTGACAGCGTTGGACAAGTAGCATCGCAAACATTGGAAAATATTTTAGCTGTCAGCCAAGCTGCAACGTTGCCAATTTTCCGCCCTCTTATCGGAATGGACAAAGAAGAAATTATGGAAAAAGCTCGCCAAATTGGCACTTATGATATTTCCAAGCTTCCCCATGATGATTGCTGCACGCGTCTTATGCCGAAAAATCCTGAAACGAGAGCAAAACTTCCAGAAGTTCTTGAAGCTGAAAAAGCTTTGGATATTGAAAAAATAATTTTCGAAACAATTCAAAAAACCGAAAAAATAATGGTAAACTAACATAAAATTCCCAACTAATAAAAGGTATTATACCCCAGGGCAGGCCCTGGACCCTTTGGGCCCGCGTTGCAGAGCTGCAAGATATTAGACCTTTTGGTATCTGCGCTCCCGCCCACTTCGATACGCGAAGCGTTTCGGGCAGGCGTTCGGAAGTGAAAAATACTAATTTTTCACTTCGCTTGATACTAAAAAATGAGCCTTAATGGCTCATTTTTACTTACAGAAAAAGGAATATTTATTCTTTGCAATTTCCCTCAGATTTAACACCGCAAACACTGACTGGTTTTTCTTCTATAAACTCATCATCTTGGCAATTATTACATCTTCTAATCTCTCTGGCTCGAAATTCATATTCTCCATTCTTTTCACCTATCACCTTAATTATTTTGCCATTTTCTTCTAATTTTTTATTTTCCCATTTCACGTTTAAATCATCGACAATCCATTTTTTACCATCCTCATCCCTAACAATCAATTTTTCAGTTTCTTCATCAATATCAATAATCTTTCCTGTAAGCAGACCTTTTTCTGGTTGCAGCCAAAGTTCATTGCGCGCTCTATGCTTATATTGGTCATAAAATGGTGACATTCTAGACATAATATTATCAGTTTGCTTCCCAAGACCTACAACATAAAAGATACTGCCAAAGACAACACTTAATGCAATACTTCCCAATACAATCCATCTTCTTCTATAGTGGTATCCAATCTTAGTGCATCTCCAATTAAAATATGCTGAAATTGCAAAAAGTATTAAAGTTAGCAGCCAAAAAAATGGTACCAGCATTAAGGCTGAATTAAGCAGACCTCCTTGCAAATGATCTACTATATCCAAATCTCCAGATTCAACGAAATGCATAATGACACTAAAAGAAAGGCTACCTAGAACCATAGAGGCAAAAAATAAAGTCCAAAAAGCGTAACTCTTAAACAAAAAATGCCACCTTGGAACAGGCGTTATGCGGTCGCATTTAATTTTTCCAATAATACTTTCGCTTAATTTCGTCATCCCCGTAATAATAATTCGAATGAGCGTTGCTCAATGCAGAATCTAAATAAAATTTAACTAACAAACCAATACGAGCTATTCCTTGTGATTTTTAAGTGAATTCTCCTTAAATTGTTTTTTTGCTCTATTAATCAAGGTGGCCACTGTTCCCATCGGCTTTTGTAAAATATCAGAAATTTCCTTATAATCCTTTTCTTCCAAAAATTTCAAAACTAGAACTTCTCTATATCTTGAGTCTAATTGACTAATGGTTTGTCTGACTTGCTCAGCAGTATATTTTTTTTCAAGATTTCGAGCAATATCCTCTTCACTGGCTAGTATATTCAAGAGCTGCGAATCTCCCTCATAAGTCATTGTCTTAGGACGAGCTGTCACTTTTCTAAAGTGGCTGATAACTTTATTGTGCGCTATTCGATATATCCAAGATGAGAATTTCAAATTCTGATCAAAATCATTAAGATTTTTATAGGCACTCAGAAAAACATCTTGCAAAGTGTCTTCAGCATCCTCTCGAGAGCCTGCTGAAATACGCATAATATATCTTAAGAGTTTTTCTTCATATCTTTCAACAATGAAGACGTACGCATCAGGATTATCGAGTGTCCGCTGAACCAATTGCTCATCAGTCATTTCCTGAACATTATTAAGTTTTATTTCCTGACTTTTTTTCATTATATAAACCAGGCGCGTACAAGTATTCTTACGCAATTGCAATCAGTGTCCTTTCATACTTGCTGGTGCGCGCCCAAATTAATAGGTGACCCAATGCATTAATATCCTTTTATATCTAACATACTATACCACTCATTACTAAAAAAGAAAAGGCATTCCTAGCCTTTTCTTTAATCTTTATTATTTATTTTTATGACTTCAAGTAAAGTTCCTTGGCCTTGCTTATATATTGCTGAATAGTTTTCATGCCGCTTTCCCAGAAATCATTGCTTTCTAAGTTTATCTCAAAAAGTGAAGCTAGCTGCTGCGGAGTTCGTGAGCCCGTATATTCAAGAAATTCGCGGTAATTTTCGATTAACTTCTGAGGATTTTCCTTCATTTTTTCAATCAGACCAAAGGCCAACAATTCGCCAAAGGCATATGCATAAACATAAAATGGCGTTGCTGTGAAATGAGCAATATACTTCCACCAATTATCATATCCTTCAGTCAACACAATGGAATCACCAAACATCTGCTGCTGCCGGCTTCTCCAAATCTGATTTATCCTCTCTTTTGATAATTCTCCCTTTTCCCTATACTCGTTATGAAAATCCTGTTCGAAACGGTACATAGAAATTTGCCGCTGAACACTGGCAAAGATGCTTTCAATCTTTTGCATGTAAAGTCCAAGCTGAACATTCTTATCATCAGAGATTGAAACCAATTTTGAAAAGGTCAGCGTTTCAGCAAAAATGCTGGCGGTCTCAGCTAAAGTGAGAGGACAATCGAAATTTACTACAGATTGTTTTCTGGAAAGATGAAAGTGGATAGCATGTCCAAGTTCATGCGCAAGCGTCATGACATCATTGGTGCTTCCCGTGAAATTCACAAAGACATATGGATGCATTTCCGGAGTTGCACATTCGCAATAAGCACCGCCCCTCTTCCCATGGGATACAGACGCATCAATCCAATTTTTATCAAAAAAATCCTGTGCAATTTCAGCAAAACGAGGATCAAATTCCTCAAAAGCACTCAGCACGATTTCCCTTGCCTCTTCAAATGAATACTTCTTGCCAGAAGTCTTCAAAGGCGCGTAACGGTCATAGTCAAATATCTTTTCTAATCCTAAAACTTCTTTTTTAAAAACATAATACTGCTGAACTAAACCATAAAACTTCTCAACAATCCTACACATTGCTTCAATGGATTCAGGACTGGCTTGATTTTTCAGGTGTCGGTCTTGCTCTGGAAAAGTAAATCCTCGAAGACTATCTTCAATTTTTTTATCCTCTGCCAACGTGTTCATTACGAAAGTTAAAACATCTTCCTTTTGAATAAGTCCCTTCGTAAAAGACTTTGCTGCTTGGGCCCTGTTTTCTTGATTCTTATTAGAATAAAGGATGTTTAAAATCTCAGACTGCGTCATTTGCACAATTTTACCGTCAATTGTAAGTTGAAATTTCTGCCTGGAAAGCTCTTGATCAAACAACCTCACAAATGCCTGCCTGCCAGTCAATCCCTTCATTTCCATTACTCGCTCTTCAGCTTCGCTCAGTCTAAATGGTTTCCACACCAACAATCTCTCAAAATAATGTTTGTAATCCACGAGCATTTCACTATCTATCAGTCTGCTAAATACATCTTCGGAAAATTTTGTGATTTCAAGTTCAAAAAAAATTAATTCTGAAATAATTTCTGCAACTTTTGTTCTAATGTTTTGCAAAAATGCTCCATTAGCCGGCGATAATGAATCAACAGTAAATGTAAGTTCCGCATATGCTTGCGGCTTGATTGCATCCGATAAAATTGATTCGTATTCCTTAATGATAGGGAGCAGCTGCGACGGCTCAGAAAAAGCTGCTAATTTATCTCGATATTTTTCCTTGAAATTTTTTGCACGCTTGGAAGTTTCATTAATAATCACCTCTATCTTTGGATCACTTACCGAGGAAAATAAATCGGACAAATCCCACGATGGTATATTTTCAATATTTTTCATATAATCTATTGTCTTATTATTTAATGACCCGCGGTAGCATCGCAAACACGCGCGTGGTTATTTCATAATTAATGCTGCCAATATGGGCAGCAATCTCTTCGGCTGTAATTTCTTCATCTTCTTGTTTTCCTAAAAGTACTACTTCATCTTCAAGAGCAATCTTATCAAGATGAGACACATCAACCACGAACATGTTCATTGCAATCCTTCCTAAAACTTTGCAACGACTTCCATTAATCAGGACTTCGCCAATATTAGAAAGTCCTCTATCGTAACCGTCACTATAACCTTGAGGAATAACTGCTATTTTAGTCTGTTTGGATGTTATATATGTCAGACCATATCCGATCGAATAATTTTCCGGCAAAGTTTTAATCTGAGCAACATGCGTGACCCAGCGCATTACTGGTTTTAATTTGAAAGACTCGCTTTCAAATCTTTCTTTCAATTCTTCTGAAGGCCACATGCCATATATTCCTAAACCAGCTCTCACAATCGAGGATTTTCCTTGTGCATTTTCATACACCATTATTCCTGAGCTTGCAGAAATGTGTGTTTGCAAATCGCTGTATCCATTTTTTTCAAATATTTTCACTGCCTGAGTAAAAGAATCTATTTGTTTTTGTGCATGAGAAAAATCCGATGTGTCTTCAATATTTGCAAAGTGTGAATAGATTCCATCAACAACGATATTCGAGCAATCAGCAAGCACATCAATAATTTTTTGCACGTTTTCAATCAAAACCCCTTGTCTTCCCAGGCATGCATCTATTTTCAAATGCACGGATACCTTTTTATTGAGTCCTGCCGAAATTTCATTAAGTGAAAATATCTGTCCTTCATCATAAACACTAAAAATTCCCTCATTCCCAATAACACTAGGCATTTCTTCTTTGGAAACAAATCCTAGCACCAAGGTAGGCTTTTGTGAAACTTGCCTAAGCAGTTCCAATTCACGTGCGTCATCCACTTGAAAATAATCAGCGTCATCTTCCAATATTTGAACCACTTCATTTTGCCCATGGCCATAAGCATTAGCCTTAATAACGGCAGCGATTTTTACCCCTGGTTTTACCAAGGATTTCATTGCCTCAAAATTATTTAGAAGATTTTCTTTGGATATTTCAATATATGAAAGCATGCCATCGGTCGTCAGTCATCAGTCACTCGTCATCAGTAACAGAAGCTGAAATTATTTTTAATTACTAGTTACTGATTACTAAGAATTTTAGTCAGCGGACAATTTTCGTGGTCGTGTTTCTTGGCTGCGCAATATCTGCGCCCATAATCAATCAATAAAAAAGTTATTTGATTCCACTGCTTACGAGGAAAAATTTGCATCAGATCCTGTTCAATTTTATTCGGGTCCTTATATTCACTAAGCTTCAATAGATTAGCCAGGCGTCTGACATGCGTGTCCACTGCTATTCCCACTACAACTCCGCAAGCATTACCTAAAATTATGTTGGCTGTTTTGCGAGCAACACCGGGAAGCTCAACGAGCTGCTCCATAGTGCAGGGGATTTCCCCTTTATATTTTTCTTTGATTATCTTAGCAGTCGCAAGAATATTTTTAGCTTTATTATGATAAAAGCCAGTAGAATGAATACCCTGCTCAAACTCAATCAAATCAGCTTTCACATAATCATCAAGTGACTTATATTTTTTAAATAATTTTTCTGTCACAACATTGACCATCTTATCAGTGCATTGCGCGCTCAAAACAACAGCTACTAAAAGCTCCCAAGAATTAGAAAAATTCAAAGCGATTTTCGCATCAGGAAAAAGTTTCTTCAATTCTTTGAAAATTATCTTTGCCCGTTTGCGACGTTCAGATATTTCTTCTTCAGAGAGCTTTAACATCTACTTTCTATTTAAAATATAAAGATTATTTTCATATGAAAGTGAATATTTCCTGCCAGACTGATCTTCAAAAAGAGCTACGCGATAATTTTTAGCATAAACAAAAAATACCTTTGCATATTCACTTTCCAACCTATCATTCAAATAAAACATGCCATCTTCATGTTCTTTTTCATACATCAGGTGATAACCATGCACAAATTTTTCCAAAGCCATAATATAGTATTTTTTATATTTATAGCTTAATTTAAGCACATTCATGCATTTTTCTCAATATAGAAAAGGTGGGTATTTAAATACCCACCTTTTTAAAAGATTTACTCTGGTTTCCAATCAGTCGGTTGCATGAGTCCAAAGCGGTTTCCTTCAGTGTCTTTCGCCATCGCGAACCATCCTACACCTGGAATTTCTGATTTTTCTTTAGTTATCGCGCCTCCATTTGTTTTGACTGCCTCCATGGATTTTTCCAAATCATCCACTGCAATCGTGCAATCATAAAGATAAAACTTTTCATCCTCCTTTCCTGATCTCTTATACAATCCGCCATTAATCCCTGGTTCTCCTGGTTTTTTCGTCTCTATTCCCCAATAATCCATGCCGCCTTCCTCTTTTTTCATCATCTGTGATATTTTCCAGCCCAAAGCTTTTTCATAAAACTTCTTAGCCCTTTCAATATCATCAGCTTGAATCTCAAAATGTATCACTGTGTTCATATGTTTATGTTTGAAAAAATAATTAACTATCTTGTGACGTATAATACAATGTGGTTTAATTTCTCTTTCCTTGGGCTGGCGGAGCCATCATTTATGAATTGCATTATCATTTAGTATCCTGCTATAATCAAGATGTTAGAGTATTCTTATTATATTTCTCACCTATGAATAATAAACCTCTTATCACTCTATTCGAGGAAAATGAGATGAATATTGCTGCTCTCTATTCACTCTACGCGCAGCAGCTTCCAGAGCAAACTGTTTTTTGGAATCGAATGTCCAATGAAGAAATCGGCCACGCCGCGCAAATTGGAAACGAAAAAGATGACAGCGAAGAAGCCATTCCTGAAAACAAGTTTTCACGCGGCATCATCAAATATTTGATGGATTTTGTATTGGATGAAATAAACAAAGCCCAACATCATCCCCTCTCACACCGCGACGCGCTGCTTACCGCTCTACGCATCGAGCAATCCATGCTTGAAAGAAAATGCTTTGACCTTTTTCTTCCTACCAAGAAAACGTTGCAAGAGGTTTTTTTCAAGCTCAACCGCGAAACTGAAAGACACGTGGAATATTTACAAAAAGAAATGAAAAAAAATAAGTTCAGTTTCAAAGAACCTTCCAAGTGATACAGCGAATGAAAACTTAGCCCTCAAAAAAATTACGTAACTAATTACGTAATTTTTTGTTTATGCCGAGGTTGCGGGAGTCAATCCGAACTTATTTGATTGAATATGGGTATTAAATTCAGCTATTGCCTTATTTGTTATAATTTGCTATAATGTAACTAGGAAGGGTTTTTAATACCCCCTTAAGTAAACATATGGATAATAAACCAGCAAAAAGAGCCTATTTAGAGGCAATATTAAGATCAGCTCGAACAGTCTTTTCTTCAAAAGACGCTGCTTTGATGTGGAATGAGAATAATGTGGCCACTATCAATGACAGATTAAAGAAATATGTTAAAACCGGAAAATTGATCAGAGTGCATCAAGGTTTTTATGCTAAAGATGAAAATTATGACCGCATGGAGTTAGCATCTAAAATATATACCCCCTCTTATATCAGTTTTGAAACCGTTTTGACTCGCGAAGGAATCAATTTCCAATATTACGGAAATATTTTTATTGCATCCTATTTGAATCGCGAAATTGAAGCCAATGGTCAGAAAATATCCTATGTACGCATGAAAAATTATGTATTGAGCAATGCAGTAGGAATTGAACATCGAAATGATGTCGCTTGGGCAACCAAGGAGCGCGCCTTTTTAGATCGATTATATGTCACCAAGGAATATCACTTTGATAATTTGAACCCATTGGATTGGGACAAGGTTTTTGAAATTGTGCCAATCTATAACAACAAGCGATTAGAAAAGAAGGTTAAAGAATACTATACTAATTTTGTAAACAAAAAGTAATATGTTTAATTACGCAAAACACAAAAGCATTCTATTGCAGATTCTAAAGGATGTGTACACCGACACCACCATTTCACCTTATCTCGGTTTCAAGGGTGGGACAGCTGCCTTGTTATTTTATGGATTGAATAGAAACTCTGTCGATTTGGATTTTGATCTTTTAGACGACACTAAGGAAAAAGAAGTTTTTGAAAAGTTGCAAAAAATAGTTACCAAGTACGGCACGGTTGAAGATTCACATATAAAACGTTTCAATCTGCTTAATGTCATTTCATACGCAACTGGGGCACAGAAAATTAAGGTTGAGGTTAACCGGAGGCAGTTCGGTTCTCACTATGAAATAAAAACATTTCTGGGAATTTCCATGTTGGTTATGACTCCGCCTGACATGTTTGCTCATAAGCTCATGGCTATGTATGAACGAATTGGCAAAACAAGTCGGGATATTTTTGATGTGTATTATTTCTACAAACAAGGCTGGGAAATAAACAAAGAGATTGTCGAGCAAAGAGCGGAAATGTCATTCAAAGAATTGCTACTCAAATGCGTTGGAATGCTGGAAAAAACAGACAACAAACATATTCTTGATGGCTTAGGAGAATTCCTGAGCGAACAACAAAAAGATTGGTCTCGCGCCAAACTTAAAAGTGAAACGATATTCTTTTTGAAAATGGCAGTTGAAAATGAGAAATAGATTGCAATCTTCGAACCCATAATTCTTGCTTTAAATAAAACGAAAACAGACTCCTTTGCAGAAGTCTGTCCTCACTTGTCGAGGTTGTGGGAATCGATACGAACTTATTTGATTGAACATGGGTATTGAAAAACAGAAAACCCACCGAAGCAGATTTTCCGCTGGTGGGTTTTTTTAGTTGAAGCCTTCAATGAATTTTTTAACTTCCTCGCGCGAACGCAAGTTGCCTGTCATCTTTAGCATCATGCCAAGCTGAATTGCAGGGTGGCCAGCTGTTTCGGTATGTTTTCCCAAATCAGAAAACATAGATGTCATTGCATTTTCCAGGTCGCCACGCTCAATATATTCCAGAGCGCGCTTTTTGCACCAATCCATGTGTTCTTGCCGTGTCTTTTCCATGTGATTCCTCCTTGTTGGTGGTATGTGAATGAAAACTGCGCCAATTTGCCAATATGCTAAATCCATTTTTCAGATTTAGATTTTTCAAGTTACTAACAAACAAGCATAGCATATCAAAGCTAATTTGTCAAGCACCCCAGCGATTCTCTCTTATTTAAGCCTAAATATTAACTCCCGCAGTTGTTAGGCGTGCAAAAAATTCCATTTTTTGCTTACAGGCCGTATTTCAAATCGTTCCGACGGCAGTCAAGGGAGTAAAGCCGAGCGATGGGGCGCAGGGATTTACGCGTCACTCTTTCGTCGACACTCAAGAGTTCCTTGTCCTGGGCAGCGCTGAATGCTCCTATGGTCGCATCCATCGACGCACACTGCGTTATTGTTCTGCTGAACAATAACTTGTTTAGCTTCTGCCCGTTCGAATCCTTGCGCAAGATACATAAGAAAAACAGGATGACTCAAAAAGTCATCCTGTTTTTCTTATGTATGTCGAGTGTCGTAGGTCGTGTTAGAACGGCAATTCAAGAGTCAAATGCTTACATCCATATACCCGACTTGAAGGAGTTTGCTTGAAAAATTCACTGTATCATATCTTATAGTTTGCGTATGCTGATGTTGACCATCAGTTTTTTTGTTTTTCAATATGTGGGGTGCTTATGTTTCAATGAAGTCAAGCTTTGGAGTTAAAATCACTTGCTCCCATCTCAGCTAAATTTCTAATATGTAATAAGACTTACTATAAATAGTTAGCAATAAAAAAAAGCCAGAGTTTTTACGCTCTGGCTATTATGCGAATTTCTTGCTTAGTCTTTTCAGGACATCTTTCTAATTATTCTGAAAAAACAATTCGTTTACTTTCTCTATAACTTTTTTTGAGTCATCTTCTGAAAGCAAAGCTCTTTTTTCAAGAAGGTCTTCCCATCTTGAATTGATATCCCATCTCTGTTGTTCAGCAGTCTCAACATAGGAAGCTCCAACCGCCGTATGACCTCCCGTAACCTTGCCCTTTTCGTCTCTTGTTTTTTCCCAGCCTGTAATGGTTTTATCCTCAAGTCCATCGAGTAATTGTGGGAATAAACCGTTTGTTGACCTCAAGGAATAAAATATATTTCCAATCAAAACACTGCTAGGTTTAGTTTTTTCTAGTGACGAAATAAAATCAACAAACACTCGGTAGTTAGGATGACCTTCGATATATTTAAGCACTACTCTCATGTTATCACTGCGTTCTAAAACTGGTTCAGGGTTTTCATTTACAAGTTTATCCCAAAAGGCTTTTGCAACTTCTTGATTTTTTGCACGGTCAAGGGATGCAACAATGAAAGAAAAATTTTCCAGTTCATGGTCAAATGTACCCGTGTTGTATTTATCCAGCAAAGGTTTCAATGATGTTTTGTTTATCATTTCTACTAACTGCTTAGGGTCTGTTTCAAGCCCCTCACGATTACCATTCATCACATCATTCATAAGCTGATTAAACTTACGAAACGCATTGATACGTTCATTTACATTTTTTTCAATGCCTGCTTCATTTGCAATAGTTTCTACAACCTCTTTAAGCTCTTCCTGTTTCTTTATAAGTTGTTCTCTCTCATTGCTCATCTTGCTTTCCTCTGGAGACATCATTGACTTTGCCTTGAACTCTTCTTTGATGGTTGGATTGTATCCCATTTTTTCATTTTCCATAGTTTTGTTCCCCCTTGTTAAATTACTTATTTATTTTTTGATTATTATGGCTTCATTGAGCTCATTTACATCCATTATAGCATGCTTTACGGCTTTTGTCTATCCTTTCATCATATTTACTGATATAGTTTGTGTATATCAATAAAATACATTAGCATGAAAAAATTAAAATTAGATTCAGATTTTATTTGGATACTTAAAACAATCAAGCATATCAGCAATGCAAACAATGGCAATGCGTTTGAATATCTCTTTGATGACGTGCTAACCCTTGAAGGTGCGCCGGCTGTAAGAAGCATCCATGAAGGCACGATTAGCCAGTTTGAGGCAATGGGTGTGATTAGCGCACAGGAAATAGGCAATGCCTTACATGATGGAGTATTCAAATTGGAGGGATTCAAGATTCAAATTTTGAAATCCAAGTTTGATGAAATTCAAAAAGAACTATCCATTCAAAAATCAGCAGTAAAAACTTATACTTCTCATTTTTTCGACAGCAAGGCGCTAATTAAAATCAACACGCAAGACATTCCATTGCCTGCATATGCCAATGAACACCTTCTTTGCAGAGTTATGTTTGAATACATGATAGGAGAACCAGTGGATTGGTCTATTATTTTTGAAAAAATGACAGGTGATGAGCCCAAGGATAAAAATAAGAATTCAAGAATGGTCAGAGATACCATGCATGCAGTCAATGAACGAATCCATGAGCTTGCAAAAACAGAAAGAGACCTTTTTGAATGGAAAAACAAATGCATCAAAAGACTTTTTTGAAAATGTGAGTCAGTGAGTCACAGGTGAGTCACATCCACAAATTATACCATTGAGCCAAGATTTATATTTTGGCTTTTTTGTTTTGCAAAACATTACCGCCGAACCCATACTCATGCAATTCAGTGATGAATCAATAGAAAAATTTCGAATGCTCTACTCTCAGCGTTTCGGCAAAGACCTTGACCGCAAGACTGCTTTTGAATATGCACAGAAACTTTTTCGAGCCATTGAACTCACTTATGTTCAGATGTCAGTTGCAGACTTCAAAAATTTGCAAAAGCGTCGCAAAGAAACTAAGCCAGATTCTCACCATTAGCAAAATTTCGCTACCTAAGCCATTTTCTCAGCTTTAGCACTCATCCATGCATCACGCAGTCTATAGCCATTCACCGCAGTCATAATCCAAATACTCTCAATAAGTCCTATTGCTAACCATTCATCAAATACATTTATGCGAGCCAGAGCTTCTCCAAAATCATATCAGATACGACGTTAGAAATAATTCTTAACCTTGGGCAGTATTGTGTATAAAATGGCTTGTATAAGCCTAAATATCGTCCTATAATACAAGCATGAGCAAAAACGAACAAAAAATCCACTATATCCTGTATGCACGCAAGTCATCCGAAGATGAAAGGCGCCAAGTGCAGTCTATTGAAAACCAGATTCAAATAATGTTGGACAAAGCCAAGGCATTAAAATTGCATATCGTTGATGTTTTGCAGGAATCAAAATCAGCCAGAAAGCCAGGCAGACCAGTCTTCAATGAGATGATGGAAAGAATCAAACGGGGTGAAGCGGATGGAATTTTAACATGGCATGCAAATCGTCTTTCAAGAAATCCATTGGATGCGGGCAATGTTCAATGGGCACTGCAAAATGGAACTATCCGCTCAATCATGACAAATGACAGGGAATATTTACCAGAAGACAATTCTCTCATGCTTGGAATGGAATGTTCCATGTCTGAACAATACAGCAAAGACTTAAGCAAAACCGTAAATAGGGGGCTTCTCAGAAAAGCGAAGGAGGGCTGGCTTCCAAATCTTCCACCAACTGGATATATCAATGACAAAGTGAACAAGATAATCATCAATGACCCCGAGCGTTTTCATTTGGTTCGCAAAATTTGGGACTTGATGCTTACTGGAAACTATACTCCTCCGCAGATTCTCAAGATTGCCAATGATGAATGGGGATTCCGCACACGAAAATATGAAAAGTCTGGTGGTGGCAAACTTTCAAGAAGTGGAATCTATAAAATGCTTACCAATGGATTTTATCTTGGCTTTTTTTACAAGAAAGGTGAACTTTTTGAAGGTAGCCATGAAAGGATGATAACTGTTGATGAATGGGACAGAGTACAGACACTCTTGGGACGCAAAGGCAAACCAAGACCAAAGAAACACTCCTTCGCTTTCACCGGTGCGATTCGTTGCGCCGAATGTCAATGTCTTATTACAGCAGAAACAAAGAAAAAAATCATCAGGAAGACTGGTGAAATTCGCAGTCACACCTACTACCATTGCACCCACAAACGAACGGACATGAAATGTTCACAGCGTAAAAACACCTTAGAGTCAGGACTAGAACTAATGATAGAGCAAGAGTTAGACAAATATACGATACTACCAGAGTTTAAAGAATGGGCAATGGAAGAATTAAACAAGGCTAATGACAACGAGATTGAAACAAGGACTAAGATGTATGAAATGCTACATAAAGCCTATACAGAGGCACAGAAGCAACTAGACACGCTCACAAAGATGAGATACAGAGACCTAATCAATGACGAGCAGTTTCTTAGGGAGAGCAGAATACTTGAAGCTGAAATAGCTAAGCTAAAAGAGAAATTAGGCACCACAGAGGCACGAGCGAAGCAATGGTTGGAGCTTACCGAAAAAACCTTTGAATTCGCTACTTATGCCAGAAATGCATTCCTCAAGGGTAATGACACGCTCAGAAAAGAATTGCTTTTGACTTTAGGTCAGAACCAAATACTTGGAAACCAAATACTCACTCTACAAGCGTATGAATGGTTTGTTCCTATCAGTGAAGACTATCCAAAACTTAAAGCTGAATATGTGAAGGTTAGAACCAATAAAAAACTATCTACAAAAGCAAAAACAGATGCTCTCACATCTGTTCGTGCACACTGGTCGGGGCGCAGGGATTCGAACCCTGTCTAAATGATCCCAAATCACTCGTGCTACCGTTGACACCACGCCCCGTTACAAATTTTAAATTCTAACAACCTATTAAAATTCTACCTTTGTCTCTAAATACAGCAATCAGTAACAAAACTATCTTGTAAAATTTGTAACGGGGCACGCCCCACAAATTAACAAGAGCTTCCGTAATCTGTCTTCTGAAATTTCTAACGGGGCACGCCCCAGAAGAATTTCAGTCTGTTTTTTATATACCGTTTTCCCATACCAGACTTCAAATACTTTTCCCTTGCTAAGGCATCTTTTTCGTTGTGGCAGGCTTCATAGTAAATCAGCTCAAATGGTCTACGTGGTCTGGTTGAAATATTTAAACCACCATCATGCTCAGCAACTCTCCTTTTCAGATCATCAGTATAACCAGTATAAAACTGGCCATCCTTTAAGCTCTGCAGAACATAGACGTAGAACATGTTTTTTGATTTCTAAAACCTTCCCTTCAAACTAATATCAATAATACACTTGTTTAAAAGCTTAGTCAACCTAGCCTGGCGCCTATTTACTTTTTCTCAAGTTTGGCTACTTTGAGCTCCAATTCTCGAATCAAGGCATTCAAACGTTCAATTTCTGAAATATATTCGCTCTTTTTCGAGTCAGCTTCTTCAAACAAAGTCACGTCGATTGCTGTGCCAATATACCCCCTAAACATGCCCTGGGATGTCATTCTTGTTACAGCCTCGACAAGTATCCACTTATATTCTCCTCGAGCGTTTATGATGCGATATTTTACCGAAAGAGGCTCTTGTTTTTCCATTGCTAAGCGATATTCCGCAAGGACATGCTCTTTATCATCAGGATGAATCACACTTGTCCAAGCATCGCCAAACAATTCTTCCTCAGATTTACCAAGAAATTTAGTCAGAGCATTATTCACATAAATAATCTTATTGACTGAATCGGATACCCAAATCATAACCGGCGCAGTATCCGCAATATTCATAAAGCGAGACTCACTCTCCTTCTTTTCTGCAAGAGTGGCGCTAATAGCGTCGAGCATGGCATTTATTTCCTTGTTTAGTTTGGTAAATTCATCTTTTCCATCAACTACCAATCTCTCAGTCTTGTGATTTTTACTGCTAACCAATTTTACACCTTGAACAAGCTTATAAATCTTTCTTAGAACAAAAAATTCAAAAAGCATCAAAATAATGAAAACTTCGAAGATTCCTATACCTATGAGGAACATATCGAGCCTTTTAGTATTTTCAAGTCCAACCTTGTGAATATCTCTTGGAACATCAGCTCTAAATATCACGGCAGGTTCGCCAAAAATATCATCAACCAACACAAAACCAGAAATTACATCCTCGTTAGGATCTTCATTTATATAGGTATAACTACTCAAATTCAGCTTCTTTTTAGCTTCTACAAATAATGGCTGCTTCGAAGCATTTTCAACCGTTGAATGTTCCAATTTCAAAACAGTAGCCTTAGACAAGGAAGCCGTAAAATTTTCATCGGCGACAAATCCAAAGGAAATATAGCCTTTAGGTATTGCACTGCCATCGCTAGAAGTTATTGATTGAACTGCCAAAATAAAAGGACCGTTCTCTGTATTCACTATTCCAGCAATTTTATCAAAAGTATTGCCTTTTCCAATCGCTTCAATCCTTGGATTTAAAAATATCCGCTCAAGATCCTCAGGAAGCGGAGTCTCTTGATTATTTAAAATATACTTTTCAAAGATTGTTTCCCCTGCGGAATTTTTTATCAAAATAAAATTCAAACGAAGTTGTGGCAGAGTTTCACTTTGCAGATTTGATTCAATGTATTCAGCATTTCTATCCTCTGCAAATTCATACGTATCATCCCACATTGACCAGTCAGAAAGCTTCACCGATAAGTCATCAAACCGTCCTTCAAGCGCCAAATCAACGCGACTCATATTATCTTTGACAGATTGTCTTTCTAATTTTTCAAAATTAGCAGTTTCAATATTTGTGAAGATTGTAGAAATACCAAAAAAAAGCATTCCAAAAACAACCACTACAATCAAAAATACTTTTGTTCGAATTTTCATAACAATGATTTACAGTTAGATGTTTGACTTCTATGTGAATAGTAACACAACAACTGTAAATCTAAAAAGCAATGAGTATTATATCTTTTCCTGTTCATCATAACAAAATCCCGCCTAAGCGGGATTTTGTTTCCATCTTTTGGATAATATATATCAAAAGAAATATATTTCAATATGGTAGTCCTTATTTTCAAGCGAAGCGAGAGAGATGGAAATAAATTTTCATCTCCGAGCAAGCGCAGAAACCAAGCAGTTAAAAACTGCTTACTTAACAGCCTCTTTCAAAGCTTTACCAGCTGTGAATTTTGGAACTGTCATTGCAGGGATTTGGATTTTTGCTTTAGTTTGAGGATTGATTCCTTCGCGAGCAGCTCGCTGAGAAACTTTGAAAGTTCCGAATCCAGTCAATGTTACTTTGTTTCCTTGTCTGATTTCGTCGGTGATCTTTTCTTGAAGAGCTTCAAGCACTCCTTCAACTGCTTTTTTTGAAAGGTCAGTCTTAGTTGCGATTGCATCAACGAGGGCATCTTTGTTTACATTAGCCATATAATGTCACCTTCCTTTCTAGTTAATAGTTTTTATATTTATCTCTCACTTTTTCGATTATACTATTTATCCCACAAATAAAGCAAATATAGTTATACACACACCGCCAACATATCGGCAAATTTTTAATTTTGAATTTTTAATTTTGAATGAATTTTTTAATGTTTTAATGTTTAAAACATTTGTTCATTCGAAATTGAATCGAAATTCGAAATTCAGAATTCAAAATTTATCTAGCGTATTCAACGCTTCTTGTTTCTCGAAGCACATTAACCTTGATTTCTCCTGGGTATTTCAGATCTTGTTCAATTTTGTCAGCAATTTCCCTAGCCAATTTCAACGCTCCAAGATCATCGATTTCTTCAGGTTTAACAAACACACGAATTTCTCTTCCAGCTTGAATGGCATACGTTTTTTCAACGCCTGGGAATGAATTTGCAGTAGTTTCCAATTCTTCCAATCGCTTCAAATATTTTTCCAACGTATCCTTACGTGCACCCGGACGACTGGCTGAGATTGCATCAGCAGCAGCAATAATAAATGCTTCCGGAGTTTCAAAAGGATAATCTTCATGGTGCGATTTCATCGCATCAATGACTTCTTTAGGCATAGAAAACTTCTCAAGAATTTTCATTCCGATTTCGATATGCGTTCCCTGAATTTCATGATCAACCGCTTTTCCAATGTCATGCAAAAGGCCAGCTTTTTTTGCAACAGCTACATCTGCCCCCAATTCAGCAGCCAAAGCTCCTGAAAGATGAGCCACTTCCAAGGAATGAAGCAAAACGTTTTGCCCGAAACTCGTGCGATATCGAAGTCGTCCGATCAAGTGAACCAATTTAGGATCAAGACCCGCAATTCCCAAATCATAAGTTGCAGCCTCTCCAGCTTCTTTGATTTTGTTTTCAATTTCTTTTTTAGCAAATTCAACCGCTTCTTCAATCCTGGTCGGATGAATTCTTCCGTCACCAATAAGTTTTTCCAAAGTTATTCTCGCAATTTCACGTCTCACAGGATCAAAACCAGAAATGACCACTGCCTCTGGAGTATCATCAACAATAATTTCCACGCCTGTAAGTTTTTCCAAGGCCTTAATATTCCTTCCTTCTCGTCCGATGATTCTTCCTTTGACTTCATCAGATGGAATCGAAACTGTTGTTGTTACAACTTCGGCAGCATGAGAACCGGCGTATTTTTGAATGACGCTTGTCATAATGTTCTTGGCGCGCTTTTCAATGTCTTCACGACCTTCGCGCTCAATCTTAGCAATACGCTCCGCTAGAGCGCCCCTATTCTCTTCTTCAGTAAGTTGAAGCAGAATTTGCTTGGCTTGTTCTTTTGAAAGACCAGCAATTTTTTCCAATCTTTCAAGTTCACGTTTGCGAGCTTCCTCAGCTTCCATGCGAATTTTGCGCACTTCTTCCACTTTCTGCTCTAATACCTGGCGACTTTTTTCAATTTCTTCAGTCTTTTGATCAATTGTGATTTCCTTTTTCTCAAGACGCTGTTCGCTTCTCGAAATCTGATCTTCACGTTCTTTTTCTTTTTTCTTCGCCTCCTCAAGAATCTCAACTGCCTTGTTCTTAGCATTTAAAATCATCTCTTGAGATTTTTTCTCAGCATCCTGAGATAATTTTTCAGCCTTTCCTTCGGCGCTATCAAGTTGCTTTTTCGCAATTGATTGCCGAACGACATATCCAGTTCCACTGCCCACTAAAAGGCTCAACAGAACTATTAATAATTCACCGACTCCCATACATTTTCATTCGTTTCGTCTGGATGGGTAATACACACTAAAGTAAGCACCTTTCGGAGCTTTATATTTTCTCTTCCAAAATCTTAGTATTGCTGTGAGAAAAATAAATCATAAGTATTCTAAATCGCTTGTTTCCTGAGCCAAAAATCATAAACATTTTCCTTGGATTTTTTTCCAATATAAGAAAAAAGTATTTTTCAGCATTTTTAAGGTCGAAGCGTAAAATTTGTATTACTAACCAAATCGAACCGATCAATATTAACTTAGTTACCTGCTAAGCCCCATGATAAAGCAAAAAGCCTTTTTTGTCAAAACAATAAAAGGTATTATACCCCAGGGCAGAGCCCTGGACCCTTTGGGCTTACGCAGCAGAGCTGCGAGGTATTAAGCCTTTTGATATCTGCGCTCGTTCGGAAATGAAAAATATTAATTTTTCATTTCGCTCACTTTGCTTGATAATAAAAAAATGCTAAACTAGTATCATAAAGCATAAAAACATGCGTCATTAATACAAGTGATGATATATTTTATACCTTATATCTCTGACTTTCCAGTTAGGATTTAATAATTCCATCTTCTAAGATTAATTTTATGTACAAACCAGTAGTTCTAGTGGTTCTTGATGGATGGGGCATCAGTAATAACAGCAAGGGAAACGTGCTTAAGGAAACTGAGCTTCCAACAATCGAAAAACTTGATCACTATTATCCAATGACAACTCTTCAAGCCTCAGGCATTTCCGTAGGACTTTTTTGGGGCGAATCAGGTAACAGCGAAGTTGGTCATATGGCTCTCGGTGCTGGTAAAATCGTTTATCAAAACCTGCCAAGAATCACACTTTCAATTCAAGACCGAACATTTTTTTCGAATCCAGCCTTATCCAAAGTCATGGATAGCATAAAAGAAAAAGATTCTTCACTTCATTTGATGGGGCTTATTGGACAAGGAAGTGTTCATTCATACATGGAACACCTGTATGCTATTTTGGAAATGGCGAAAGAAAAAGAGATATCCAAAGTATATGTACATGTTTTCACTGACGGACGCGATTCACCTCAAACATCAGGAACTAAATCAATCCAGGATCTTCAAAATCACATGAAATCCATTGGGGTTGGAAAAATCGCTTCTCTTAGTGGCCGAAATTGGGGCATGGATAGGAATAACAACTGGGATCGCGTAGAAAAAGCATACCGATTAATGACTGAAGGCAAAGGGATTCAAGCTACTGATCCGATATCATGTCTGCAAGACTCTTACGCAACTGAAATTACCGACGAATACATAGAACCCTCAGTTATCATGGAAGATGGAAAACCTGTTGCAACCGTTCAAGATGGCGACGGGGTAATATTTTTCAATTTCCGTGAAGACAGGGCTCGTGAACTTACCAAAGCTTTTATTCTTCCAGGATTTGATGGGTTCCAGCGAGAATTATTGAAAATAGATTTTCTGACATTAGTTGAATATGAAAAAGACTTGCCGGTGGAAATAGCCTTTCCTCCGATCATACTTGCTGGTGGTCTTGGAGAAGTTCTAAGTGAGCATAAACTAACACAGCTTAGAATCGCAGAAACTGAAAAATATGCTCATGTTACCTATTTCTTCAATGGCGGAAAAGAAGAACCTTGGCCAGGCGAAGACAGGGTTCTCATTCCATCACCTGCTGTTTCAAAGTTTGATGAAGCGCCAGAAATGAGCGCGTCACTCATTACTGAAAAAATATTAGCTGCAGTTGAAGAAGAAAAATATGATTTCATTTTAGTGAATTATGCCAATGCTGATATGGTAGGTCACACAGGAAACGAAAAGGCCTGCGTTACTGCAGTTCAAACGGTAGACAAAAACCTCTCTCAACTAATTCCAGCAATTCTGAAAAAGGGAGGTTGCTTACTCATAACCGCAGACCATGGAAACGTTGAGGATATCAAAAATTATCACACAGGACAAATAAATACTGAGCATTCCTCAAATCCTGTGCCGCTTTGGTTTATCACTGCTGACAATCATAGGGAAAAGAAATCGGAAGAAATTGTCAGACAACAAAGTGAAGTTGGAGGACTATTAAGCGACCTTGCACCAACCGTACTTGAAATTTTAGGTATACCAAAAAATGAAGGTATGAATGGTGAAAGCTTAATACCAATGCTGAAATAGCCGAAATAGCTTCGTTAGCTTTCAGGAAATACAAAAAAGAGCCAAGGGGCTCTTTTTTGTATGAAAACAATGATGCATCTCGCGTTTAGAATTTTCCTAAAGTAGCTAATGAAGCTAATGAAGCTGAAAGCTAACGCAGCTATTTATGCTATTTTCTTATCCACGATCCCATAAGCCACTGCCTCATCGGCGCTCATGAAATAATCCCTGTCAGTATCTTTTTCAACCTTAGCAATTTTTTGTCCAGTATGTTTTGCTAAAATATTATTAAGATTATCTTTTGTCTTAAGAATGTGCTGCGCATGAATATTAACGTCAGAAGCTTGACCACTCGCGCCACCCATAACTTGATGAATCATCACTTCCGAGTTAGGCAAAACAAATCGTTTGCCCTTCTTTCCAGCGCTAAGCAAAAGAGCAGCAGCAGAGGCCGCCAAACCTATGCAAATAGTCTGAACGTCAGGCCTTATATATTGCATAGTGTCATAAATAGCCAGCGCACTACTCACGTTTCCGCCTGGAGAATTGATATATATCTTAATATCTTCCTTGGGATTTTGTTGCTCCAAAAATAAAAGTTGAGCAATAATAGCATTTGCTACTCCATCATCTATCGGAGTCCCCAAAAAAATTATCCTGTCCTTAAGTAGGCGTGAATAGATATCATAAGCTCTTTCCCCTTCGTTGGTTTTTTCAATTACAGAAGGAATAAGATAATTGTTATGCATACATTAGTCATCAGTCACTAGTCATCGGTCATCAAACGCGCAAGGATGACTTGATGACTGATTACTGATGACTCTTTAATATTTCAACTTAATTTTAAAATATAACTGTTTTCTATTTAATATTCTCCAAATATTCCAAAACTTTCTCATTCTGCATCATGCCTTTCACATAATTATACAATTTCCCAAGATCGATATTCTTTTCAACATCCTGAACTTTCTTATATTGAGCTAATGTTTTATTCATTTCAGCTTCAACTTCTTCGCTTGGAATTTCTATTTCCTGGTCTTTAGCGACTTCCTCCAGTGCCAAAGCTGCTTTAATACGCTTGATAGCTTGCGGCTCCCACTCTTTCTCAAGCTCATCGATATTTTTTCCGATCTGTTGCAAATATTGATCGAAGGTCATATTCATTCCTTGAAGCTGCATTTCAAATTCACCAATCATTTTGTGAAGTTCTTCGTGAATAAGAATATGTGGAAGCTCAACTTCAGTAACCGCAATTAGCGCTTCAATAATTTCCGCTCTTCGTTTTTCTTTAAGATCGCTTTTCTTTTCCTCTTGCATTCCTTCGCTAACATTCTTTCGCATATCAGCCAAATCCTTGAATTTTCCAAGAGAACGTGCGAATTCATCGCTAACTTCAGGAGATTTTCGCTCCTCAACAGTATTCACGGTCACAGTGAACTGAGCCGGCTTTCCAGCCAAACCTTTAGCATGATAATCCTTTGGAAAAGTAAGCTCGAAGTCTTTGATGTCTCCTGCCTTCATTCCAATAACTTGCTCTTCGAATCCTGGAATAAAAACTCCGCGACCAAGAATCATTGGGTGATTTTTGCTTGTTCCATTTTCGATTGGCACCCCTGATTGCTTAACCTCGAAATCAAGAATAACATTGTCTCCATCTTGTGCTTCTCGATCAACTTTAACATGCTGAACACGGCTCTTCGCAATTTCTTCGATTTCCTTGGTAACTTCTTCTTCTGTAACTTCTGAACCTTTTTTCAAATACTCCTTATTGATTTTCTGAACTGCGCTTTTGTATGGCTTAAGAGTGGCAGCTGGAATTATGTCAGTTAGAATTTTGTAAACCAACTCATTTCCTTCAGCTAATTTCAAAACCTCTGCTTTTGGAGATCCAATAGCTTCAATTTTCTTTTCAACAACAACTTTTGGATATGTTCCTTGGACTGCTTTTTGAGCGGCTGCGTCCAAAAGAGCAGCAGTTCCAACTTTCTTTTCAACCATATCGCGCGGTGCTTTTCCAGCTCTAAATCCTTGGATTTTAATTTCCTTTGAAAAATCTACAGCTGCTTGCTCGATGAATTTTTCCCATTCTTTCCAAGCAACAGTTACAGTAATCTCTGCTTGTGAATTCGGAAGTTTTTTAATTTCGGAATTAATCATTTTGTTTAGAATTATGAATTATGAATTATGAATTATGAATCATGCATTTTTGAATCAAGGATTTTTCATAATTCTTGATTCTTGATTCATGATTCTATTTGCTAAGTTCTTCAGTCAGCTGCGGCACGATTTGTTTTTTGCGCGAAACCACTCCAGGAAGAGTCATCAATTTGTTTTCAGCTTCTTTGCCAAAAACTTTTTCTGCCAATTCCTTTTCAGCGTCTCCAATTATATACAATTGGCAATTGCCCTGCAAAATATCCACCACCATGAAAAACATGTAGTCCAAATTTTCGAGAGCTTTTTTCTTTTCAAGCGCAGCAAAAATTTCATCTTTTTTTATGTTGACACTCTCTGGCAAAGTCGTTTCCCAAGTTCCTATTCCAACATTCTTAGAACCCATTTCAAAAGTTTTGTAATCCAAAGTAATCACGTCTTCAATCGAAATTCCTTCCAAGCTTGATTTAGCCTTGAACATTTCAGTTACAAATTCCTGCATATCCAATTTTGCAATTTCATTTAGCTTATCAGCCAACTTCCTGTCTTCATCAGTCGTAGTAGGACTTGTGAAATTAAGCATGTCAGAAAGAATACCAGACAAAAGCAACTTTGAAGTTACTTCACTAGGAGTAATTCCTTTTTCAAAAAACATTTTTGCTATCAAAGATGAAGTTGAACCAATTGGCTCAACTCGCACAAAGATAGGCTTCTCAGTCACGATATTGAGGTTATGATGATCAAAAATATATTCTATTTTTCCATAATCGAGACCATCAACAATCTGTGAAGGCTGATTATGGTCAACAATAGCCGCACATTCATCATCTTCAATTTTCTCAAAAAGTTTGGGAATTTCAACTTCCAATTTTTCCAGAATAAATTTTGTTTCATTGTTAAGCATACCTGCGCAGTAGGCTTTACTTTCTTTGCCTAAAACTTTTTCAAAATATTCTTGCGCTGCAATTGATGATACTACTGAATCAGTATCTGGATTTTTATGACCAACTATTATAATCTTTGACATATATTTGATTGAATCATGAATTAAGAATCAGGAATCATGTAAAACTCAGAATTCATGAAATAAGAACGAGCAATTAAAGAAAAACTTCAAAGCATGCTTCTTAATTCATGATTCATAATTCTTGTGTCTCTATTCAGCAGCTTCAACTTCTTCACTTTCTGTGTCATTCTTTTCTATTTCTGTGTTTTTCTGTGTTGCAACTCCAATAACATCGATTTTCCAACCGGTTAATTTTGCAGCAAGCCTCACATTCTGTCCTTGTTTTCCAATAGCCAATGAAAGTTGATCCTCAGGAACGCTAACTTTAGCTTCCTTCCTATCTTCATTCAAGGCCACAGAAACAACTTTAGCTGGACTTATCGCAGCTGCAATATATTTCTCAGATTTTTCATTCCATTCAATGATATCAATTTTTTCACCTGCAAGTTCTTCAATGATAGCTTGCACGCGCGTTCCTTTCTGTCCGACGCAAGAACCAATCGGATCAATTCCTTCTTCATTTGAATAAACAGCGATTTTTGTGCGGGAGCCTGCTTCACGAGCAATTGATTTGATTTCTACTGTCCCGGTAAAAATTTCAGGAACCTCCAATTCAAACAATTTACGCACCATATCAGGATGAGTTCTACTAAGTGTGATTCCAGGCCCCTTAGGATCAGATTCTACTTTGTATAGATATACTTTCACTCGTTGTCCCATGCGAAGATTTTCACCTTGCACTTGTTCAGATGGAAAAAGAACACCAATTGATTTTCCTAAATCAATGTAGACATTTCTTCCTTCAATTCTTTGAACAGCTCCACTCACAACTTCTCCTTCTTTACCTTTATATTCGGCAAACATCGAATCACGTTCAGCTTCACGAATTCTTTGAATGATAACTTGCTTAGCAGTTTGAGCTGCCACGCGACCGTATTCACTTTGTGGTTCAAGTTCAATTTCAATAACATCGCCAATTTTTGCATCTTTTTTCAACTTCTTGGCTTCATCAAGCAAGATATCGCGCTCAGGATTGTAGCGAGGTAATTTTTCTTCACCTTCAATCAATTCTTCATCAATTTCTTCATCTTCGCCTTCTTCTCCCTCAACAAACTCTCTAAGAGTCTCATCAACCACATCTTTGATTAGGAAAAATTTAGCATCTCCTGCAACTTCACTAAATTTTGCATGAATTCGCTGACCACGCTTACCGTAGTCTTTTTTATATGCCGCAGATAAGGCTGCTTCGATAGTTTCAATAACAACTGCTTTTGGAATGCCTTTTTCTTCTGCAATCTGCATAATTGCACTTCCAAATTCTCCTAGTCTTGTTCCTTGTTCCTCTTTCTCCTCAGCAACTTTTTTTCGAGCCATATGAATTAAATTGTTTAATTGTTTAATTGCTAAATTGTTTATACCATACTGATTTAAAATAAAAGATTCGCATCCCTGCGAATCCATAAACGTCTCTTTCTAACTACAACTATGATAGCATTTATACTACCAATTGTCAACACAACGTCGTGTTTAAATCTTTAGATTATTGTTTGTATATTTTATTAACGAATTTATTTCCCTAGGCATCTCCTTTAATATCTTAAATATATATTCGTATTCTATTGCTGATATGATGTGTCTTTTCTTGCTTTTTTCCAACCAATCCAAGGATTCATATGAAGATGCGCGTGCAATTCGATAAAAAGAAATTTTATCTTTTTTATTATACCTTCCAAACCCTTCCGCAATATTTGCCGATATAGAATCAATAGCCCTTACGAATTGAGAACCAACAGTGTGTTTGATAATAATTTGAAACGTTAAATGAGATTTTATATGCATTGATACTATTCAATGTGAGATAGTTTTCAACCATTTATCAATTAAACAATATAACAATTTAAAAGAAGTATCCTTGCCCTGCTAATGCAGCTGCAATAGCCTTTATGATAATGAAGCCTGAAAGACCCACAATAATTCCCATAATTGCGTACATGGCGTTATTCTTGCCATCTTCCATGCGCTTAGAATCTCCAGCGGCTGTGAGATATTGAATACCAGAAATCACGAAAGCAATCACTGCCAATGTCGTGAAAAGACCCATTAGCCATGAAAATATATTTGATAAAATCACGTATATAGGAGCATTTGAAAGACCGGTATTGGTTGGGAAGCAGACTCCTCCGATATCTGCAAAATTAGTTCCGCATTTCGGTGCAGTCACCCTATTAACTCCAGCTACGTTCCCGAGTCCTCCACCGGTTGGCGGCGCTATGATATTTAAGTTTGCGCCAGGCAGTTGATTACCATTTGCATCTCTACATTCAGCAGCCAAAATTCCTCCAGCACACATTACCAAATTTCCTCCACTAGATATACCATCTGCCTGAAAAGATCCGGGAGGATACGTTTGTCCAGTTGCATCCTTTCCGCTTCCGTCAGAATTAACAACTGTATTTGCAGGAGCTACTGTGCCGTTTTTAAGACTGATAGGCTGAGTTGTTGTTGCAATAGGTCGAGGAGCACTCGGAGTTATTGTCCCTCCTCCGCTTCCTCCCGTCGAAACTCTTTCACAAGTGGAAACAAAAACTCCCCTACATTCAAATCCTGCACCATAATATCTGTCGCAATCTGCATTAGTTTTGCATTCTGTCCCATCAAAGAACCCGTCAACCATGCAAGTACCAGTAGAATCACATTTGTATCCATTACCAAATTTTTCTGTGCAATCATTATCAATTGAGCATGCGCCAGCATCTGGCTGATCTGTTAAATTCGTATTCGGGTAGCATTGTCCATCTCTACCCTTGTATTCTCCATCAGGGCAAGTTGTTATAGCTAGATTTTCTTTTGGATAACAATTCCCGTCTCTTCCCATATATTCATCTTCTACACAAACCGTACCTAAATTTTCATTAGGATAGCACTTCCCATCCCTGCCCTCGTATTCACCCTCTGGACAATCAAAATCTTGATCACTGCCCTCATAAGGATTAAGATCGGACCATGAATCTTGATCACTATTTGCATATGGATCAAAATCTGGATCAGGGATAGACGGATAATATCCGTTTTCTGCACTTGGACCATATGGAACATCTTCCTCGGCTCTCACATTCACAATCCCAGCAAAAAATACGCTCGAAAAAATAAATATCGAGAACAATAATAAAAATTTATATTTGTTTTTCATTTTTATGTTAAAAATTTTTAATTACCAGTTGCTAGTTATAGGTTATTAGTTGCAAGTTGCAAGTTAACTAGAAAGTTTTCGATCCTCCGCCGAGAAGAGCTGCCACAGCCTGCATAATCACAAATCCTGAAAGTCCCACGATGATTCCGATAATTGACCAAGTCATGCCATTCTTTCCTTTTTTTGCATTATCTTCGTCAGCCCCGGCCAATAGGTAATAAATTCCTGAAAGCACAAAGCCTACAATTCCTGCGATTGCAAAAACAGCCAAAAGCCAAAACAAAAGGTTGGAAGCAATTCCCAACAAGCTTCCACTAGGAAGACCGTACGGATTTGTGAGTGCCCAACCACCGCCATAACCACTGTTTCCGCCACCCCATACATTTCCCGCACCGGATCCACTAGAACCAACTCCGATACTTACTCCGCCAGTCGCACTATTATATCCTGCACCCCATTCTGCCAACACTGACCCAGCTGAAAAATAAAAACTGACGATTGCAACTGACAAGATACTGATTCCTTTTTTCAAATACTTTTTTATGTTCATATTTCTTTATTGTCATCCTGTCCGCCAGCTGGCGGATTATTCAGGATTCTATTGATTATTTTAGATATTGAAACCCGTCTACCGCCAAGGCAAACAAGTTCAACATGACATAATTTTAAAAGATATTATTATAACTAAATTATAGCATATTTTTTCACACTGGTATACAATTTTTAGCCATATGCAATCTTATGATTCTTCTAGATAATTTCCATACAAAAAAACAGCCATTGCTGGCTGCATTCTGCAAAAGACATTCGCATGATTTCTATTTGCATGCTTAAATGTTTTTATGTTTGTATGATTTTGAAACTAGAAGCTCTTTGAATTACCACCAAGCAAACTTTTTACAGCTTGAATTATAATGACTCCCAAAAGGGCAACGATAATACCGATGATAGAGTTGATCATAGTTCTCTTACCGCGATCGATTTGTCCTTCATCTCCAGCAGCAGTAAGATAGATGATACCTGCAATCACGAAACCGATAACCCCGAGAATTCCAACAATAATCAATAGCCAATTCATTCCGCTAGTGATGATTCCCAAAAGACTTCCTGCTGGCAAACCTGTTCCTGTCGGTTCCTGAAATTGAGCAGAAACTGCAGCTGGTGCCAAGGCAACAGCAGAAGTCACTACATAGAAAAACTTTTTTATCTTGTTCATATTCGCACCTCCTTTCGCCAAATTTCTCAAAATCTAAGATTTTGCAAGAAATTTGAGCGTCCGCCAATTTTTCTAACAACAATTCGCAAGCAAATAGCAAACGAGACGAAGTCGGAACCCGTGAA
>LBTS01000002.1 GCA_000992165.1 Candidatus Moranbacteria bacterium GW2011_GWC2_37_8
CGAAATCTCTTGATTCTTAGGTATTTATTCCTAAAAACCCTCAAGAACTTCCTAATTATCATTTTAGAAAAAATCCCAATATGTATTGTATCTCCTACTAGTATCTAATTATTAACCCTTGACATATTTATCTTTTTAGATCATAATAGTATTCATGTTCTTAAATAAAATTTCAAGGAGAGATGCAGCCTATGCCATCAGCTTTAAACTCAAGAACTTCCACAAAGAGGCTACGGGAACTTAAATCATTGCTTTCTCAACATGGAGAAGATATCGGCGAATTCGGTGTTTTCTGGGCAGACAGCCTCATAAAGCGTAATGCCAATCTTGATTCTTGTCCTCCTTGGTATATTATTTCCGAGTTTCAAATCGCACTTAACGATTTGCGAGTTGGAAGATGCTGGGGCTCAAACAGTAAACTCGTAGGTAGAAGCGACCAGTCTATTTACGAGAACATCAGTTTAGCTTTCCCAGACATCGTGGAGGTGATTTTCTCAGACACATTTGAGAAAGAACCGGTTTTAACACTCTTCGAGAAACTGAGGAGTATGTAATAACCGCCGCTCTGTCCCAACCAATTAAAAAGGTCTTTAGCGAAGCTTCGCTAAAGACCTTTAATTTTTCTCAAAATACTTCACGCTAAGAAGAAGCGACGAGTACGTTGACATTATTCCGATTTTCCGCCATGAAACAATTTGAAACTTTCTCGATTTCTTGCAATAGATTCATCACAACTTCTCCTTTCCTCTTCTCTGTAATTCTCCCAAAGCTGGATAAACTCCCGATGAGCAGTTAATAGTTCAGCGATTATATCAGCTGGTCTAAGCATCGCCTTGTGATCAAGGAAAAACTTATTGCCATATTTGAGTTCACCGTAAACCCGATCCTTCACGTACAAGAGTTCTTCTTTTCCACTACCGGAAACATCAAAGAATAAAACTATTTTCGGTTGCCTGCTAAACTGGCGGACAATCATTCTGTAGCTAATAAATTTAGCTCTTTCACTACATAAAGTAGGCCACGGGTTATCAATGTCTAAATAAAAATACCATTTATCTTTGATTTCGTAGATATCAAGCATTCCCACCTCAACTAGCGGACTCTTCTTGTTAATATCCGTAATTTCCATATGCCCTCCCGTTGGCATCATTGAATTGATAATGGTTGATAAAATTTTAAATAGCAATTTTAAACAAAACTTTAACACGAAGTTTCCCAGCAGTCAATTCGTGCAAATAGCCAAAGCGCAATAAACAAATTTTAATGGTTTGCAGTTTTGTTTATTAATTGATATAGTAAATAACCTTGTAATTTAATAAATATTTTACTTTTCAAAGTAAAATCATAAAAAAATACTTCAGCCACAGAGGAGGAATAATGCTTCAAAACAAATTTCGTCCGCTTCTATTATTCGTAGTATATCCCTCTATTTTTGAGGACTTGATACGCGACCAGACACTTCACAGAAAATTGCGCGAGAGGGGCACTATCGACTTTGGATTCAGACGTACAATCGAAGACATCGATTTAAAAAGCGGCAATGTCTATGTAATAATGTTTCTCGATGAAAATGCCCCATGGGATTGGATGAGACTTGCCAAACAAAACATAAAAAATGAGAAATTCTGCGTAATTCACAATTTAGGTAAATTCAAAGGTCCAAACAATTATCGTATTATAACACCAAGCATCAGCATTTTTCATTTCATGATGGCGTTTTCCAGGTTAAGAGAAGCTTTCCCTGTTTTAATGAGAACACGAGGAAACCCATAGATAACCAGGAGGTAAGACATGCTTAAGGATACAATCACCGTCACTATTTTTCTGGCACTTAGCCTTTCATGCGTCTTCACTGCTCCCAGATTCACCTCTTATAAATCTTACAAACACGAAGAAGGCTATCCGCGAGCGTTCCGTTCCATCATGATATCCATCGGGATATTGCTTTTCGCCTTGGCGTACATTTTTCTTTCCCAAGCATGTACGATAATATTCAAAAACATACTTTTGAAATGCTCGTACCGGGTTGATCCATCGTTAAATATTGCATTTTCATATTTATGCATGATCGCAATATTACCTCAGATGATCGATCTCCACAGAGCAGCAATTAGAAATAGGATTCTCAAAGAATTCTGCCGAGTCAAACAATAAAAAAAAGTCAGTCAACGTACTGGCTCCCGCACTCACCCCTGAGCTCCGTCATCGTTTGACGGAGCTTTTTTAAACTGTGGAAAAACACTCGGCTTGCTTTTTATTTTTAAACAATATGATTTAATTCCTTATATCAAAAATTACTGACTGAATTTGTCATTAATCATTCAGATTTGACATTTCTTTCATTTTCAATCAGATTTAAATTAAGGAATAACCAAATCAATGAGTGATCACACCACAACAAGGGGAGGGTGTTTCAATGACAAGAAAATTTTCTCGCGTCATCGTCAGCACGGATATTCCAGGGTTTTTAAGGTACCTGGGCTTGAACAGAATTCCCTATTGCACATGGGGCATGCAAGGTGAAGACTTTCAGAGCCGCGAAATTGATCCGGAAAACCTGTACGTTTTTGCCTATCGCAATCCCGCGGAGGCAGTACTCACCTTCCTTGCAAGTAAGGTGACGGAGGAAAACGTCCTGGTGTTTTTCCGTCGGCCCGGCTCAGGATTCACCTCGAGCGATGAACGATTGAAAAACATAACCATGATTTCAGGAGACACGCTCTTGCAACGTGTCCAACAGGAAGTCGCAAAAGTATTCAGCTAAAAAACGGGAGAGAATCAATTTCCCAACCTAAAGCCTCGCGGCAACATCGCGAGGCTTTTTCTTATGCCATTTTAATCCCAATTCCAATATCACTACCATATGAAGTAGAATGATAGTGATATTTCTCAATGAGTTATTGTAGACTTTTAAAAATTTAGGAGTAGTATTCATATTAACAAACAAAAATATGGGAAGAAAAACTAACGCAACAAACAAAAAAGCCAGCGGCAAACACACCACACTCACTGATACTAGCGCGCCGGTTTATAATTTTATTTGCAAAATTCCTGAGGTTTCTTCTGTTAGCGCAGGACAGATCAAAATGAATCTTCCCAATGCTCCCCACAGAATAATCATCAAGGAAATGACCGGCTGTTTATCAATAAAAATCAGAAGCACAAAGAGCATACAAGAACTCAAAATCTATTCACAATCACTGGAAAATGTAAAAAGGATTCTGGAGGAAAAATATTCATAACGTGCTATTGACAATTTTAAATATTTAGTCTTTAATATATTGATGTGCTTTTGAGCACAATATCTTGTTCTTTAAAAGGAGTTGGTCATGAATTTTCCTGAGCTTTCCCTGTTCGTCTTTTATTTCGTCATCGGATCATATGAGGGCTTTATCCTTGCTATTGCCTTCATCATACTCATGTTTAAATTAAAAAGAGAATCGGAAAATTATCGGCTATTATCCATGCTCACTTTCTGTGGATACATAGCAGGAAGTCTTTTGGAGGTACCACTGCTTCCATACATCAAAGCTTTTGTAATTCATGCACTTGGACCAATGTCCGACTGGATTCGCGGAGTAAATAATTGCCAGGTCATGTTCACTGGAACAATTTCAACTGCCATAATTACGGTCATTTTGGGACTCAAAAAAATGAGATATTTCTAATCAAACAAGGCAGATCACAAACAAAGCCTCGCGGCATCGTCGCGAGGCTTTTTACTTTTACTGCTATATATAGTTGTATAGTAGTGAAAAGAGCGAGGCTAAGTGCCTCGCTCTTTAAAAGATTATTTTTTTTCTTCGTCTTTTTTATCCTCATCCTTTTTCTCCTCTTCAACCTCTGCCTCTTTCACTGTTTCACCTTCTGCGCCAGCGTTGGCTTCTTTGTCTGCCTTTTCTTTTTCTTGAGCAGCAGCATAAAGTTTTTCACCAATTTTTTGAGCAGCTTGTGAGAGTGTTTCGGTTTTGGCCTTGATTTCGTTAAGGTCCTCCCCATTCTTCACCTTATTTAGTTCTTCGATTGCTTCTTTGACTGGTTTGGTTTCTTCTTCAGTCACTTTGTCGCCTGCATCTCGCATTGCTTTTTCAGTAGTGTATACAAGAGTATCAGCAATGTTGCGAGCTTCAATCAATTCTTTCTTTTGTTTGTCTTCTTCTGCATGCATTTCTGCATCTTTTTTCATTTTCTCAATTTCTTCTTTTGAAAGTCCTGATGAAGCTTCGATTTTGATCGATTGTGATTTTCCGGTTGCTTTATCCTTAGCAGTCACATTCAAGATTCCATTCGCATCAATATCAAATTCAACTTCAATTTGAGGAACTCCGCGAGGAGCTGGCGGAATTCCATCAAGCAAGAATTTTCCAAGAGTCTTGTTTCCAGAGGCAAGTTCTCTTTCTCCTTGAAGAACATGGATTTCAACGCCTGGTTGACTGTCTGCTGCAGTTGAGAATGTTTGAGTCTTTGAAGTTGGAACAGTTGTATTTCTTTCAATAAGCGGAGTTGAAACTCCACCCATTGTTTCGATTCCCAATGTCAAAGGTGTCACATCTAAAAGCAAAACATCTTTCACGCTTCCTTCAAGCACACCTCCTTGAATTGCAGCTCCAAGTGCTACCACTTCGTCAGGATTTACTGAAATGTTTGGTTTTTTACCAAAAAATTTCTCAACAGTCTGAAGAACAAGTGGCATGCGTGTCATTCCTCCAACCATCACGATTTCATTAATATCCCCAACAGAAAGTTTTGCATCAGCAAGAGCTTTTTTCACTGGTTCCAAAGTTTTTTGAACAAGGTCGCCAACCAATTCTTCCAATTTTGCGCGGCTCATCTTCATCACTAAATGTTTCGGACCCGATGCATCAGATGTAATAAATGGTTGATTGATTTCAGTGTCAGCTGCGGTTGAAAGTTCAATCTTAGCTTTTTCAGCAGCTTCCTTGATTCGTTGCAGCGAAAGAGGATCATTAGAAAGATCAATTCCTTCTTGTTTTTTGAATTCATCAATAATCCATCGGATAATGATTTGATCAAAATCGTCTCCTCCAAGATGAGTATCACCATTTGTTGATTTCACCTCCACAGTGTCGCCTCCGACTTCCAAAATGGAAATATCGAAAGTTCCTCCACCCAAATCATACACTGCAATTTTTTCGTCAGCTTTTTTATCAAAACCATAAGCCAAAGCAGCTGCAGTCGGTTCATTGATAATTCGACGAACATTGAGACCTGCGATTTCTCCAGCTTCTTTTGTGGCTTTTCTTTGCGCGTCGTCAAAATATGCAGGAACAGTAATCACAGCGTCGGTGATTTTTTCTCCAAGTTTTTCTTCAGCGTCAGCTTTCAATTTTCCCAAAATCATGGCAGAAATTTCCTGCGGAGTATAGTCCTTATCTCCCATAGTTACTTTCACAGTTTCGCCAGCATGCACAATTTTGTATGGCATGAGTTTTTCATCTCGCTGAACTTCAGCGTCATGATATGCTCGTCCAATCAAACGTTTGATTGAATACAAAGTGTTTGCAGGATTTGTCACTGATTGACGCTTTGCTAAAAGTCCAACCAAACGTTCACCTGTTTTTGAGATTGCGACCATAGATGGAGTTGTTCGCGCGCCTTCTTTGTTTTCCACTATTTCCGGTTTACCACCCATAACAACCGCCATGGCGCTGTTAGTGGTTCCCAAGTCAATTCCGAGAATTTTTCCCATATTTTTTTGCTCCTACGAATTACAAATCAGATACAAATTTACAAATGTACAAATAAATGCACAAATTCAACAGCAAGATTGTAAATAGCAGGTTAGGTTAATTACTTTTTATTACAATTTATTAATTTCTTTGTCATTCCCATGAAAATGGGAATCCAGACCTAATTTAAATCGCGAGATAAAGATTGGCTGGATTTCCGCTTTCGCGGGAATGACAATATTTTGTTATCACATAATGTCAAAATGACAAAATGCTTGTACGTTTGCATGTTTAAATGTTATGATAGCTTCAGAGTTGAGCACATCGTTTGCCCGCTTCGTCCAGCTGGGATATTTAAACAAATGCCCTCTGGGCTTTTTTTGTTATTAAATTTCAATATTAATTGACAAATAACGTGTTTCCCCTAAACTATAACTATTGAGTCTGTTCGCGAAACGTGAATAGGCATGCCCTGGCGACTTGCCCTCCTAGTCGCCAGGGTTTTTTTATTTATCCCTACGAAATTACAAATTAATTACAAATTTACAAATATACAAAATGAATTTCAAATTACACCTTTCTTAAAATTACTGAACAACTACTCTTGCTGGACGCACAATTTTTTCTCCCATCTTATATCCTTGCATCACAACTTTCTTAATCTTATTTTCAAATTTCTTTTCACCTTCACAGTGCAAACATTCTTTGTCCTCAATTGCTTCGTGCATTACCGGATCAAATGTGTCTCCAATTTTTGCAGAAATTTCTTCTACACCATTTTCACTAAGTACATTTTCAAGTTGCTTTTGAATGTGCATGATTCCAACAACCCATCCTCCTTCTTTTTGATCTTCCGGAATGTGCGCAGTAGACATATGGAAATTGTCCAGCACTGGAATAATCTGCAAAAGAATATTGGATGCAGCATATTTAACCAAATCTTTTTGTGAATCACTTTGCATCTTTTTATAATTCTCAAAATCAGCTTGGCAACGCTTCCAACCATCAAGATACTCAGCCGCCTTCTTTTCAATTTCCAAAAGTTCATTCTCTTGTTCAACTACAATCTCTTCTTCGATATCCTTGATGTCCTTCACTTCATCAGATTCCTTGATTGGCTCTTTTTCTTCTTTGGATTTTTTATGTTCTTTTGACATATTTTAATCTTTAATTTTGAATTTAAAATTTTAAATTTTGAATGTCCTCCAAGGATAAGCCCGGAGCAAAAATTTTTAATGCTTTAATTATTTAAACATTTTGTCATTCTGATTTGATTCAAAACCTGCCTGCCGGTAGGCAAGGTTCGAAATTCAGAATTCGAAATTATATTATATTTATCATTACTATTATTACCATCGATGCCCCTAATAGTTTCTTAACGTATTCAATCATGGATTTATTTTTCGCATAAGCCATACGTTTTGGACCAATGAGCGCCAATATTCCTTTCTCTCCGCTGCTCAATCTATATGGCGAAACAATCATTGAGCAATTATCAGTTCCTACAATTGGATTTTCCTTACCGATGAAAATTTTTGTCTCACCTTCTTTCATGTCCCTGGTGAGTTGTTCAAACTTTTCATCAATATAGTCCAGGACTTCAACCAATCGGCACATTTCATCCATTTCTTGAAATTCAGGAGCTTCCATTAGTTCACGCATTCCAAAATCTGAAAATTCATCATTGTTTCCGCTTATGGCAAAATTTCCGCTCACATGTGACAAAAGTTTTGCTGTCGTTCTCGTAAGCCTAGAGTTTTGAGCTTTCAGTTTCAAAAATTCTCTTTGCATTTTTTGCTGTTCATCTTTCGAAAGTTCTTTTTCTTTCATCACTTCTTCCACAAAATATCGATATCCTTTATCGGTAGGAATTCTTCCTGCGCTGATATGCGGCTGATACAAATATCCTTCATCCTCCAAGGTCATCATGTCATTCCTGATTGTAGCAGGACTCACTGCAAACTTGTATTTTCCAACCAAAATCTGAGAACCAACTGGAATGGCCGTTTGCGTGTATTCTTCAATCACTGCTGATAAAATTTTTTCTTGCCTTTCGTTCATATGAACAGGACATTAGCTTTTTAGGCCATAGCTTCTTAGCTCATGGAAATATTTATTTGTATTTTTATTGTATATCATGAATTAGCAGTCGTCAAGTCCGAGTGCTAATTTGATATTATCAACCATCTTTATATAAAAAAAGAAGGTTGACTGAGTTACTCAGCCAACCTTCCCGTTGCGCACAATGCGCCCTACTTCATCTCTATTACCGGTTTGCAGCATCCCGATCCGCTTCCCTTTTGTCCTTCACATACCGGGCATATCTCGCCCCCGTAGATACGCGGAAGCCTCATCTCGACAGTTTCATCCCTGACAGAGCAGTAAACCGTGAAAAACGGACGCTCTTCCTGGAAGCGACTACTGTCCAGAATCTCCTTCGAACTCTGAGGAGTTCTGCCGATATTGAAAGGCCTCGAGGACTGAACGTGGGATGGCACAGACTTAACACCACATGACATATACGACGCTCCTTTTATAACTAAAGTTTTTGCAACACTGATTACATCAAGCACTTGTCTCCTTTACGTTTAAATGCATCTCAAATCGTAGTTAACTTTTACTGCACCCCTTGCCGCAGTCGCCAAAACAAGTGAAGCCATCAGCAGCCTTACACCCTTGGGTTATAGCCTGTTCAATCTTCAACTTCGCCAATTTCGGTGTTTCCTCAGTTGTTGAACTCTCTTTCATGTTACCCCCTAGTGTTGGAATCAGCGCCGCAAGACGGTGCTGTTGAAAATTGTCTTGAACTTTTTCAATCTCCGAAGCAGTGTTGCTGCTTGCAAGGATGAGGGCATTCACAACTTTCAACCGCCCCCACTATTTCCTGCACATTACCTGGAACTTTGGACAACTTCTTTTCAACCTCTTGGACCTCTTCTTCCGAAATTCCAACTTCTTCCATGGTTGCCATTTTCGCACCTCCGTGCTTAGTTCTTACACTATCGTAATAGTCCTCGCCTGATAAAACATGCATAAACAACCACACTCCATTTTATAAATTTTTAAAGAAGATATTGTTTATATAAAAAATCTCCAAATTTTAAATTTGTATTCTGTATTCTGTATTTTCTACCTCCTACATTCTAATTCCTACCTCCTATTCCTTCGGCACCGGATCATATCCTCCATCATTCCAAGGATGACATCTGAAAAATCTCTTAATTCCAAGCCATCCACCTCTCAACACACCAAATCTTTCAACTGCTTCATACATATAATGGCTGCACGATGGATGAAAACGACAAATTCGACCCTTCCAAAACCATGAAGGAATTCCATGGTCGAGCGAAAAAACTTTCTGATAAACCCTAATTAACAGTAAAAAAAACTTTTTCATATGTAAATAATCTACATTGATTAGTGACCTTTGTCAATTAAAAGAAAATGGTTTATAATCGACATATAGAGTAGTAGGTTTTCAATAAATTATGTCGTCCCGCACTTGATGCGGGATCCAGACAGCGCACTAATCAGACTACGCCTAGATTCAGTTTTTCGGATATAACTAAAACAAAAAATTAAAATAAACGAAGATGAAAACAGTTGAATTCAAAAATATAACATGGATAGATTTTTCTGATCCAAGTGCGGATGATGTTCTTTATCTTCAAGAAAATTTTGACATTCATCCTATTGCTATTGAAGAATTTGTCACACCTACATATAGAGCAAAAGCCACGCAATATAATAATTGCATCTTCCTGACGATCCACGTTCCCCTGTATGATGCCAAAACCAGAACAACTTTCCCAGGCGAATTGGATATTGTAGTGACAAAAGACCACCTAATCACCGGGCACAATAAAGAAATTGTAGAACTTAATACTTTTTTTGCTTCACTGGAAGGCAGCGAAGGCAAACGACGAATTTATATGAGCAAAAGTCCTGCTCACCTTCTATATAGCATTCTCGAAATGCTTTTGGAATCGTGTTTTCCGCGCATTGACCATATTCATGAAAAACTTATCAACATTGAGGAACAAGTTTTCAATGGCAAAGAAAAAGAAATGGTTTTTGAAATTTCAATCGTAAAACGTGACATTCTTAATTTTCGCCGAACATTGAAACCACAGCGACATATCATTGAATCATTGGGGCAAATGAAAACTGATTTGGTTCCTTCGGAACTTGCTTTATATTTCCAAGATTTAACAGGAACAAACATCCGACTATGGAACGCGCTGGAAAGCAACAAGGAAACAATTGAATCCATGGAAGAAACAAACAATTCACTGCTTTCAAATAAATTAAACTTCACCATGAAAGTTCTTACTGTTTTTTCGGCAGTAATGATGCCTATGACAGTTTATTCAAACATACTAGCAATGAGCGCAGACATCCCTTTTGGGAAAAGTCCACACGCCTTCGCTATTCATTCTTCAATAATGCTTTTGATGTCCGTATTCACCATACTCTTCTTTAAAGCGAAGAAATGGCTGTAAACAGCTTTTTAGGCATTAGCTTTTTAGCTTCTTAGAAAAATACCAACTAATCGCAGAATTATTTTAGCTTTTTAGAAATCTTTATGATCAATTCTTATAAGGATCTTATCGTATGGCAAAGATCCATGGAATTAGTTGTTGAAATATACAGGCTTTCTGACTTATTTCCAAAGTCAGAAATATATGGTATTGTGTCTCAAATGCGGAGAGCTGCTGTTTCTATACCATCAAATATAGCAGAAGGAAGAAAAAGGAGCACAAGAAAGGATTTCAGACAATTTATCATCATTGCTTATGCAAGTGCATCTGAATTAGAAACGCAGATTGAAATCTCTAAAAGATTAAATTTTATTAAATTAGAAGAATATTTAAAAACTGATGCTTTATTACTGGAAACTATAAAAATGTTAAATAAAATGATTTCCACATTGAAAAACTAGAGCCAGCAATCGGAATTAAAATTTAAACCTAAGAAGCTAAGGCCTAATAAGCTAGAAATATATGCTTTACCTATACAATACACTATCAAAATCTAAGGAAATTTTTAACTCTCTCCATCCCGGTAAGGTCGGGATGTATAGCTGTGGACCGACCGTGTATGGCTATGTTCATATTGGAAACATTCGGGCATATCTTTTGTCTGACACTATCAGGCGATATTTGGAATACATTGGATATGAAGTACGCTTAATTAAAAATATTACCGACGTCGGACATCTTACTGCTGACGACGTTGCGCAAGGAGATAGCGGCGAAGACAAAATGCTAGCAGCAGCGCTCAAAGAAAAAAAGACGCCGGAAGAAATTGCGAAATTTTATGAAACATATTTCAAAAACGTTGAGAAGCAGCTTAACATCATTCCTGCACAATATTTTCCCCGAGCAACCGCTCATGTGCCTCAGATGATTAAGATTATTGAAGGATTGATTGAAAAAGGATTTGCTTATGAAAAGAATGGTAACGTGTTTTTTGATGTTACAAAATTTGAAGATTATGGAGAACTTTCCGGCAACACCTTGGAAAATTTGAAAGTTGGAGCGCGCCTTGAAGAACATCCTGATAAGAATAATCCTTGGGATTTTGCACTATGGCTAAAAGCTCCATCTGAACATATTTTAAAATGGGATTCTCCTTGGTCAATTGGCTATCCAGGTTGGCATATTGAATGCAGCGCCATGAGCACTGAATATTTAGGAAACACGATCGACATCCATACCGGAGGTGAAGATAATATTTTTCCACACCATGAAGCAGAGATTGCTCAAACCGAATGTTTCACTGGACAGAAATATGTAAAGTATTGGGTGCATGGACGTCACCTCTTGATGAATGGTGAAAAAATGAGCAAGTCAAAAGGAAATCTATACAAACTTGAAGATATCATTGAAAAAGGATTTTCCGCCATGGATTTGCGTTTGCTTTTCCTTTCTTCACACCATCGTTCACAAATGGATTTTTCATGGGAAGCTTTGGCGCAGGCACACAAGAATCTGCAGCGAATTAATGATTTCGTTTTCAACCTTGAAGTAATTTCAAAAACAGAAAAAGATGGAGATTCTTTCGACATAGTCTCATATCGTGAAAAATTTGAAGCTGCAATGGACGACGACCTCAATACTCCTCTCTCATTAGCTGTCCTATATGAAATGATTACAAATATCAATAAGCAAATTGCAGAAGATAAACTTTCAGCAACCGATGCGAAAAACGCCTTAGCATTTTGGAAAAAAATAAATTCTGTTTTTGGATTTGTCTTGCAGGGTCAAGCTGAGATTCCTCAAGAAATAAAAGATTTGGTTAGACAGCGAGAACTTGCTCGTGAAGGAAAAGATTTCAAAAAATCAGATGAACTTAGAGCTTTGATTGAAAAACATGGTTTTATTGTGGAAGATTCAAAAGACGGACCAATCGTAAAACCAGCTTCTTAGGCATTAGCTTTTTAGGCATAGCTTCTTAGAAAAAAAGAAAAGACGAGAGCCACGCAGTTACGCAACTCTCGTCTTTTTGATTCTTGCGACACTTGTGGCTTAGCGCCTAAAAACTGAACGAATACCCAGAAACGCCAGTCCGCCTAGCACCCCAACGGCCGCGAATACAGGTAAAGCGGGAGCACCTACAGAAGTTGCAGCAAGCAATCCAACCCCCCTTTGCGCCAAGAGCAAACGAAGACGCTGCGCCGACACCCGCCCCAGATCCACCATACCTCACTACCCTTCCTAAACCTTTTTTCATGCGAAATACTCCTTAAGTTGTATTTAGTGAGTTTTACCCACTATTAAAATAACTTAGATATCTTGCCATTGTTTAGCGCCCATGTCAATCTGTGTGCAAATCGTGCACAAAACGCAAACTTTTTGCTGTTGCTAAGCTCTGCACACTTGCTATAATAAACTAGCTTAGTAGCTTGTAGGAATTAGGTTGTGGTAATTTTCATTTTCGACTTTTTCCCATCTTGCATACTACGTCCCACATCCTACATCCTACATCCTAATTCCTAATTCCTATCCCCTGTGGCTCGAGAATTTCAAAATTTCAAAAAGAAGGAAGCTAGAACATTGGCTGATTTCGGCGATTTACGAACGCCTCCACATAACCTCGAAGCAGAGCAATCAATCCTAGGTTCTTTAATGCTAGAAAAAGATGCCGTCATCAAAGTTGCCGATCTTTTGAAAGTTGGAGACTTCTACAAAGACATTCACAACACCATCTATGAAACAATGCTTGAACTCTATGAACAAAGAGAACCTCTAGATGTTCTCAGTATCTCCAATAAGCTTGATGAAAAAAAAGAATTGGAAAGAATTGGAGGCTCGAGTTATCTCGCCTCTTTGGTTGGTAGTGTTCCCTCGGCTTCTCACATAGTACATTATGCTAAAGTTGTACAAAAAAAAGCACTACTTCGAAGACTTATTCTCGCTGCCAGTGAAATTATTGAGGCTGGTTTTCGCGAGGGAGATGATGTGGAAAAAATTCTTGATGAAGCTGAACAGAAACTTTTTGCAGTTTCACAAAAATATATCAAACAGGATTTCATGCCAATTCGTTCAATTTTGGAATCTGCCTTCAACCGAATTGATGAACTTCACCGCGACGGAAACAAGTTTCGCGGTATCCCGACTGGATTTATTGATCTTGATAACATTTTGGCTGGTCTGCAAAAATCAGACCTTTTAATCTTGGCAGCCCGACCTTCAGTTGGAAAAACATCGCTTGCTTTGGATATCGCCAGACATGTGGCTGTTCGCGAAAATGCGGCAGTAGCCATGTTCTCATTGGAAATGGGCGCCGATCAGCTTGTTGACCGTATGCTTGCAGCAGAAGCCAATGTTGATCTTTGGAGACTCAGAACTGGACGCCTCAAAAGTGAAGGAGAGAATAATGACTTTCAAAGAATTGGTGAAGCAATGGGAATCCTTTCTGAAGCCAAACTTTTTATTGATGACACTGCTAGCGCCAACATTATGGAAATGCGAACGATGGCGCGTCGTCTTCAGGCAGACAACAACCTTGGACTTATCATCATCGACTACTTGCAGCTTATGGAAGGACGCGGTGGAGATAATCGCGTGCAGGAAATTTCAGAAATTTCTCGCGGACTCAAAAACCTGGCTCGCGAACTTAACATCCCTATCATTGCCCTATCACAGCTTTCTCGTGCTGTTGAATCACGTTCTCCCCAAATTCCTAAACTATCCGATCTTCGTGAATCCGGTTCTATTGAGCAAGACGCCGATGTTGTTCTTTTCCTCTACCGCGAAGACAGAGAAAAACCAGACACACCAAATAAAGGTATCGTAAAGATAATCATCGCTAAACATCGTAATGGACCTGTGGGCGAAGTTAGCGCATTCTTCCAAGAAAATTCAGCTTCATTCCGTTCACTTGAAAGAATCCACGGCGAAAATCAAGCTCCTCAAGAATTCTAATTCTGTAGCATGTATTTTGTAGAATGTATATTGTATGAAATTCAAAATACAATTCATTTCGTACAATACATGATATTTTATACATAATACATTATACTATCCCCATGTATCCCAAAGCTTTCCAAAAACTAATAAAAAATCTTGCTTCCCTTCCTTCTGTCGGTCCAAAAATGGCCGAACGTCTTGTACTTTTTCTTTTCAAGCAGGATATTGAAAAAATACGTGATTTTGCAGAAAATCTTTTGGAAATAAAAAACATGAGAATCTGCCATCGCTGCTATAATATTGCAGAAGGAGAACTTTGTGAATATTGCAAGGATGACAAGCGAGACCAGCATTCAATTTGTGTCGTCGAAGAACCGCTCGACATCATCTCCCTTGAACGCACGAAAGCTTATCAAGGTTTATATCACGTCCTCGGCGGTGTTATTCAAGTTGGAGATTCCGGCGCTGAACTCAAAATTCCAGAGCTTATCAGCCGCATTGAAAAAGAAAAAATTACTGAAGTTATCTTTGCAACAAATCCAACCACTGAAGGAGATGCAACTGCGCTATATTTAAAAAGAAAAATCCAACCTCTAAGCATCAAGATAACTCGTCTAGGTCGAGGTCTTTCAACAGGAGCAGATCTTGAATATGCCGATGAGCTTACAATTTCGGAAGCATTGACAAATAGAAAGGTTTTATAAAAAAATTTACAAGCATACAAAAAACCGAAAGCTTTCGCCTTCGGTTTTTAAAAAAGTATATTCAAAGCATGTCTACATGTTTAAATGTTTGTATGCTTAAATGATTCTTACGCAATCTTAGTGATTTCCACTTCAGTGAAAAGTTGTTTGTGACCAAATTTAACTTTATATCGTTTCTTTGGTTTATGCTTAATTCCCCAAACTTTTTTGTGACGTCCTTGCTCAACAATTGTTCCCTCCACAATTGCTCCAGCCACCAATGGAGTTCCGATTTTCACATCAGTCTCATCTCCAATGAAAAGCACTTCTTCAAAAGTAAGTTTTGCTCCGTCTTCACCTTCAAGCTTTTCAATCTTAATCTTATCGCCAACAGCGACTTTGTATTGCTTTCCACCAGTTTTAATAATTGCCAACATGTCATTAATATAGATAATTGTTACTAAATCAGTATACCCCAAAGCAAAAAACTTGTCAATAAAGGGAGTTTTTTGAAAATTCCCAATTTCTAATTCCTAATTTCTAATGAATTTCAAATGCCGAATTTTAAACTTTTGAACGATTTCATCATTTAAATTGGAATTTTATTGGAAATTAGATATTAGTTATTAGTAATTTATGATTTATTCCAACACTGCCTTAATCCTTCTCACTCCGGCGCTTGAGGCCTCTTCCTTTTGAATCCTGAAGCTTCCTAGAGCGCCAGTATGCTCTACATGGGGCCCACCACATATTTCCTTACTGAACAGCACCCCATCTTTTTCAGCGGTATAGACGGTCACTTTTTCGCCATATTTTGACTCAAAAGCGCCCATTGCGCCTGCTTTTTTGGCTTCATCAAGCGTCATTTCCTCCTTTTTAACGACTGCATTAGCCTCAATTGCATCATTTACCAGTCTTTCAACCTCTTTTTTCTGTTCATCTGTCATTTTCTCGCCATGTGAAAAATCAAAGCGAAGGCGTTCAGCTGTGATATTTGAACCCTTTTGCATCACGTGATCCCCTAAAACTTTACGCAAGGCAGACAACATCAAATGAGCCGCAGTATGAAGTTTGGTCGTTTCCTCTCCTGAATCTTGCAGCCCTCCCTTAAACATTCCAGCTGAAGCAGTGCGAGAAAGTTCTTGATGCTTTTTAAGTTCTTCATTGAACTCAACTTCGTCAACAGTCACATTTTTCTCATTCGCCAGTTCAATCGTAAGCTCAAGTGGAAATCCATAAGTCTGATATAAATCAAAAGCATCTTTTCCAGAAATATTTTCTCCCGACATTTTATTAAATTGTCTCAAACCATTTTCGATTGTCTTTCTGAATTTCTCTTCTTCCTTCTTAAGTTCATCAAAAATAGTTGCGCGTTTCTTGTTAAGTTCGGGATATTGCTCGCTATACATTTGAATCACAATTTCAGCCACGTTTACTGAAAAATCTTTTTCAATCCCGATCAATTTTCCATAACGTACCGCACGGCGAATAAGGCGTCTCAAGACATAACCTGCTCCAGTATTTAATGGAACAACTCCGTCGCCAATCAAAAATGTGCCGGCCTTTAAATGATCGCAAATGATCCTAAATGATTTTGTCACATCTTCACTTTCAGCATATTTTTTTCCTGAAAGCTCTTCGATTTTCAAAATGATAGCCGAAAATAAATCTGTTAAAAATATGTCTTGGGTATTTTCGCTTACCGCCACCATTCTTTCTAGTCCGCCACCGAAATCAATATTTCCCTTTGGAAGCTGCTCGAAACCTTTTTCGGTTTTAATATATTGCATGAAAACATTATTTCCGATTTCCAAGAAACGTCCACAGTCGCAGTTCACGTGACATGGCAAGTCTTTAAACTCAGATTTTTCATGGAGCCCCAATTCAACTCCGAAATCCCAAAACATTTCACTGTCCGGTCCGCCTAGCTCACCCAATGGCATATTATCAGGCACACCTGCGCGGCTCCACCAATTTTTCTTTTCTTCATAATAGAAAATTTTTCCACCTTGCATTCCATCTCTTTCTGAAAAATCAACATCCTTAGCTTCGATTCCAACTTCAGCAAATTTTTCTTTCCAAAAACTCACAGCTTCTGTGTCGCGAGCAATTCCAAGCTTATCATTACCGCGAAAAACTGTGACGAAAAGTTTTTCAGGATCAAGTCCGATTTCTTTGGTCAGAAATTCAAACATCCAAGCCACCTGCTCTTTTTTGAAATAATCACCGAAAGACCAATTCCCCAACATTTCAAAAAATGTTGTGTGACGATTGTCGCCAACCTCTTCAATATCTTGAGCTCTGAAACATTTTTGCGAATCAACTAATCTTGTTCCCAATGGATGTTTTTCTCCAAGAAGATATTGGATCATTGGTTGCATTCCGCTGCCTGTGAAAAGTGTGGTTGGATCATTTTCCGGAGTCAACAAAGCAGAAGGCACAATAGTATGCCCCTTGGATTCAAAAAATTTCAAATATTTAGTTCGCAGTTCGTTTGCATTCATTATGATAGGGGTTAGGAATTAGGAAGTAGCTAGTTCTAAATTCTTATTTCAACATTTTTTCAAGCTCAGCTCTTTCATGTCTACCGACCAGAAATTTATAATCTCGCTCTTCCAAAAACAAATCAATTGCTTGATCGATATTAATTTTTCCACTCGCCAAATCTCTTCCAACCTGCTTCATCTTTGATTCACCCATACCTGAAAGTTTCTCTTTGAAACCTTTTTGTTCGATAAATTTTTTAACAGTTGAAAAAAAATCTTTCATATGATTATCTATTATATATTTTTAATAACCTATCTACCCAAATTATTCATCTGGTGCTTGAGTTTTATAAGTTCATTTTGAAATTGCATATTCTGCGCATCCAATTTTTTCATTATGTTTTCCTTCACTGTTATATCCATTTGCAGTTGAGCTTGCTTATGCTTTAAATCTCTAATCGCAACTTCAGCATCAAGCCTGGCTCGCGTCAACTTTTTCACATCACTATCCTTAAGCATTATTTCTATTTGCAGTTTTTTCTTCTGTGTCAAAAGTTCTGGTGATAATTGCATAAAAATTAAATGTCGCGAAGCGACTCGATCATTGGAAATTAAAAATTGGAAATTGGAAATTTTATAGCAGCAGCTATAATATTGTTCCCCCTCCAAGCACTTCGTTGTCATCAGCATAGAACACAGCTGACTGACCTGGCGTAATAGCTTTTTGTCCTTCCAAAAATTCCACCTCGTATTTCTTACCGGTTGCTGATGACTGATTACTGATGACTGACTTAATTATACCACGCACCAGCTGATGCCGATATCTAATCTTAATATTTGCTTCAAGTGGCAATTTGGGCTCATTAGCAATCCAATTTTTAAGCTCAACAATCATGGTTTTTTTGAATATTTTCTCATTCGCTTCATCGTTGGTTACTATTAAGCGATTGTTTTTGAAATCTCTTTCAACGACAAAATACGGACCATTTCCTCCAATATTAATCCCCTTTCTTTGTCCAATAGTATAAAGCTCCAAACCTTCATGCATGCCAATTTTTTCACCCTCCGTGTTTATGATTTCTCCGGGCGACAATTTCAAATTGCGTTTAATAAATTTGGTTGGCGTTTTTTCAGGCGTAAAACAAAGTCCTTGAGAATCTTCCTTATCAAAAACTGGCAGATTTATTTTTTCCGCAATTTTTCGTATTTCAGGCTTCTTGTATCCTCCCACGGGAAACAAAATCCTCGAAAGTTGTTTTTGAGAAAGTGAATACAAAAAGTATGTCTGGTCTTTTTCTTCGTCAGATGAAGTGTAGAGATGATATTTTCCATCAATCATTTCCAGTTTTGCATAATGCCCTGTTGCGACAAAGTCTGCGTCCATTTCAAGCATCTTCTTATACAAAAAATTGAATTTGATTCGCTCATTGCAAACTACGCAAGGATTTGGAGTTCGTCCAGCCTTAGTTTCTTCTAAGAAATAGTCTACGACTTCTTTTTTAAATTCTTCTGCGGCATTGACAGTATAGAGTGGAATATCCAAAAGCTGGGCCACTTTGCGAGCATCTTGCTGAGATTCAACGCTGCAGCATTTATTCTCCCTGAGTGAATCCTGTCCGGGTTCCTTCCAGAAATGCAAAAAAACTCCCACGACGTCATAGCCTTGCTCTTTCAAAAGTGCGGCTGCCACCGAAGAATCCACTCCGGCGCTCATCCCCACAATAACCCGTTTTTTTGGTGCTTCTTTAGTCATATGTGCTTTATTCTAGCACTGTAGATAAGGATTGTAAACGCTTTATATTAAACCATTTTTTCCAATTCAGGAAGAATATCTTGCAAATCCCCCTTCAGTAAGTAATCCTCTTCTCCCACAAAATTAGGTTGCACGAGATTTATAGCAATCAATTTACCATTTGGATTATTTTCTTTATACCAAGCCAGCATACCTCTATCATCACTGCTCAATCCTACAGTAATAATTGCATCAATTTCTTTCAGCCAACTTGGCTGAATGTTTTCTTTTAACCAATCTCCAGTGGGTCTAAGTGCCTGAATTCCAGTTTTTTCATGCAAGTGATCCACATTCTCTGTGAATATCTTGCATTGCAATTTTTCAGCCAATCTCGTCAACGCTGAGTGCGCAATAGTCGGTCCATTTTCGAATGCAGCATTAGCAAAATCATCCCAAGGCTTAAGGGCTTTCTCGGGTTCACTGACTGCAAGCATTATTAACTCATCACTATTCCTCAATCCATCTAATCTTAGTGATTTTTCAAGATCCTGCATCCCATAAACTCCTCCAGCCACTGAAATCCCAGCGCCCGTATAAAACAAAACTTTTTTACTTTTCAATATTTCACAAACTTTCTCAATATCCATTTCCACAGGACTTGGCTTTTCAATGACCTTAGCAACTTCCAATCTTACTTTTTTAAATATTTCTTCATCCAATAATCCCTCCGATCCTTTTCCATTCCTATGATTATCAAAAATTGTTTTTGCTATTTCCAAAGATTTTTCAAGTGTGAAATTTGAATTTCTCAAGACAATATCCGCATATACTTTTATGTTTTTATCGTCATCAGCAAATCTTATAAATCCTGCATTACTAAAATCTCTCTTTTTGGTTATGCAATAGCTTTTAGGTTTTTTATTATTCTCAACATCCTCTTCGAATTTTTCCTCTTTTTTTGGAGTAGTGCCAATGTCTAGAATAAAAACATCTTGTTCTATGCCATCAACCTGCTTTCTTATTTTGGTAAATTTCTTTCTTTCATCTTCAGTTAATGATTCTGGAAGTGCTTGATAGCATTCAATATGTATGAAGGAACCATTTGGAGAATGCATGAGATCAAATTTTCTCGTATCAAAAGAAAAACCAAAATCCATTGCTCTTGTTTTTTCAATCACTTTTTCCGGTCCTCTTAATAAAGGATTTTCTTTTTTGATTTCTTTTGCTTGTGTAAAAATTCTTTCACCTTCCATAAATCTCTATTTCAAAAAAAAATTATCTCAATCGTTTATCTTTCCTTCTTAAAGCCAGAAAATTTTCACCTGTCACCACACTTTTTCCGGTTTTTTCTTCGAGTGCAAGCCGGGCATCTTTGGCGATTTTTCCACCTTTTTTCGCGGGAATTTTGTTTTCCTCTAAGCCACGAGATTCCAATGTTTCGGCAATTTGACGTGTGGAAAGTTCCGCCAAGGCAGTGAAAACCAATTCCGCGTCGGACATATGATCGCGCAAATTTTGCGTTTTAAGATTTTTCAAATTTTTATGCTCACCAACAGTGAGGTCGCTCCATTCCTGATGAATTATATTCGTCAAAATTGCAAATTCATCTTGCTTTTCCACCTCATTGTTTTTCCAATAGTCCGTCAGCTTGTTTCGGATTTCCTGCCCCATCATTCTTTGCTGGATCCATTTTTCACTGCGACCCATTTTTTGCCAATATCCCCTTGAACGATTCACGCCCTTTTCCGGATCAGACATTTCCTGAATTCTTTCATAGCCAACTTTTGCCAGCCACAATTTGATTGGTTCAGCTTTCTTGGAAGGCACTGATTGAATTAGACGCAAAATGGTTTCCACATTAGCCACGTCAGTTTCGCGCATTTTTCCATCTTGCGCTAACATTTTCAACTGGTCACAATTTGTGACCAGTTCACTACCTTCATCTTTTAGTCTATTTTTCAATGTTGTCCAGTAGCTTTTAGCCTTCTTGAAATTTTTCTGATCAATCAACGCCGCCACAACGTCAATCACCGAAAAAAACCAAGTTTCAGTTTTTTCATCGAAGTGCCGACGAATTTTGAAATTCTCAAAAATTGCCAGCGAATCTTCATTGTTTTTCATATTGTTTTTTGTTTTAACGTCTTATAGTGATATCTTAACACTATAAGCAAAAGTCGTCAAATATGCCTTGTCTCCGGAGGACAGTCCTCCTAAAAAGTTTCTACATTTCTTTTATCACTTCCATTACCTCATCAAAACTCGAAACAATTTTGAACGGATTACCCTTTTCAAGCCTCTCTCGTTCATGAAAACCAAAATCCACTGCGATTGTTCTGAGTCCGACTTTGTTTCCTTCTAAGATATCCCCAAGTGTATCCGTCACAAAAATACAATCTTTAACCTTCAGGTCATATTTTCGAAATAAATATTTGAATTTTTCCACTTTTGATTGATGAGATTCTGCCCCAAGTATTTCTTTGAAAACATGGGTGAAGTTATTATTCTGAAAATATGTATTCAATGCCTCTTCCTGATTCGATGAAACAATAAACAACACGTGTTTTTCTGACAGCATTTCTAATTTATTCTTTATGTTTTCGTCAGCTTTTAAAGATTTAAACACCTCTCTTTGTAATTTATGCATTCCATCATGTTTTTCCTTTTCTACTTTATGACATTCATGAATGTTTCCGTTAAAAAGGTTTCTATATTCATCTTTTGACATGTTCTCACCGAATATCTCGTGCGCTAATTCAAAGGTATCATGAATCACCCCATCAAAATCAAAAATTATTGTTTTCATATCTTTAATATTTTAAATTAAATTTTTCAAGGAACCGTCCCTTGAAAATACAAACCAAGCAATAATTAAAAAATTATGGAAAAACAAATTTACGAAGAAAATTCTGAAGTTTGCTTTTGCCATAATGAATTATAGCGACCATTCAGATCTAATAATTCTTCATGACTTCCAGATTCAACTATTTTTCCTTCATGCAGAACAATTATACGATCAAGCCCTGCAACAGTGCTCAGTCGATGCGCTACAACTATTGCCGTTTGCTTCCCTATAATTTCAGGCAATGCGCGCTGAATTATTTGTTCACTTTCGCTGTCGAGAGCGCTAGTGGCTTCATCAAAAATCATAATAGGAGCTTTTTTGAGAATTGCGCGAGCAATCGCCACTCTTTGCTTTTGTCCGCCGCTTAATTTAACCCCTCGCTCGCCAACAATCGTGTCATAACCATCAGGCAATTTTTTTATAAACTCATGAGCATGAGCAGCTTTAGCTGCACGAATAATTTCTTTGTCATCTGTATCGGAGTTATAATATGCGATATTTTCTTTTATACTTCTATGAAAAAGCAGCGGTTCCTGTGGCACATATGCTATCTTTTGTCTTAGTTCGCTTTGCCTTACATCGCGGATATCAATGCCATCAATTTTGATTGAGCCACTACCAATTTCATCAAAGCGAAGCAGTAGACTTGCGAGGGTACTTTTACCAGCGCCACTCAATCCAACCACACCAACTTGTTCTCCACCCTTTATTTTAATGTTGAGATTATTGAAAACTGATATTTTTTTCTTCTTGCGAGAATTTGATGGGTAGCTAAAATTTACTTTGTCTATATTGATCGCACCTTTTTTAATTAAAAGCTCTTTAGGGTTAACAGGATCACATATTTTCTCATAATCATTGCCTAAATATTTTAATGTGGGATAAAGTTTGGTAGTTAAATCGTCGTGAGTTCTCACTAGCGAAGGCAATGCGTCAACACTGCGAATTATTTGAAACATATAAGTAAGTGTCAATACGATCAAGCCCAGCGATTGAGGCGCGGCGGAGGCAGAGTTAGACACAATAAGATAAACAGCTACCGTGATTCCGCAGGCCGTTATTATACTTCTAGGCAATTCCAGCAAAGTAGTTATCCCTCGTCTTAGTCCAAAGATTGCTGTTTCTTGCTTTACTAATTCTACCATTTTACCTCTAGCCTTGTCTTCAATTCCTCCTGATTTAAAAGCAATGATATTGGTGATTACGTCAGAAACTTCACCAGTTATTTTGCGATATATTTCATGGGAAAGTTGACGATGCTTGTCCACCTTGCATGATGACCACGCCACATAGGCAAATTGAATCAAAACAACCGTAGCCGCCACCAATCCAACTTGTGGAGATTTAAAGAAAAGCACCACAGGAGGCACGACAAGTGAAACAAAAGCGCCCATTGCGTCGCCTCGCAGGAATCCCAGCAAAAGTAAAGCTGCATCCAAATGCTGTCTATATAAACTAGCTAAATATCCCGTTTGATTGTCGCGATAAAATGAAACGTCTTTGCCAATCAACTTTTGATAAAAAACCACCGCAAGCTTTTTGAATTGCACTTCTTCAGCATGAGTAGAAAGCAATTCTCCAAATGCTCCTATTATTACTGCAGCAAGATAAGCTATGAAGAAATACAGTGTGTACTTTTTTGCAGCATCAAAATTTCCAGAGGCAACATTGGCAGTCACCTGCGCTATTGCAATAGCGACATAAACTCTCATAACAACAGTGCGAAACAATTCCGCGAAAAAGCCAACCCACTGACCAATGCTGCTACCATAAGTGCGGAATATGAATTTGTAGACTTCTATGTTCATTTAATTATTTTTTTACATTTTTTACTTCCACATTTGTATTTTTCCAATACACTCAATTCACTATCCAAAACATATTCAGGGTGCTTTTCTAACCACCTTGAAATATCAGTCCACTTGAAACCATGAAAGCCAAGCTCGCCATCCCAATACTCGCGCTCACTATCGTCATTTTCAAAGCTAAAATTCTTAGCAACTTCAGGTGAAGCAAATTGGATTCCATTGTCTTCAATTAATTTCCGATCATAGACGCATAGGACTAGATCCTCTGGATGATATCTTGAAAAGGCATTTTCTTTTGCCAACTTAGCACAAAGCGAAGTCATCTTTTTGCTTCGTAAACTAAAGCCACCGTTGCCAACAACAGCTTTGCCAAATAATTCTTTTGGAAAATGAAAGTGATTAATAAAAAAATCATTCACGACCCATGGCGCACCAATATAGTCATAGTTTAAAAATTCATCTGACCATGATTCTGGATTTAAAATAAAGCCATCATATTGAACCATGAGAACATGTGGGGTTTCCACATAATTGTCCAATTCAGAAATTACAAATCTCGAATATTCTTCAACAGAATTAATTGGCTCTATTGGAACAACATTTTTATTGTCTGATTTTATTGAGCTAAGAATTTTAACATCTGCAAATTCAAACTTCTCCTGACAAATATCCATAGCCAAAATAAGCCGATCCAAATCCACGCAGTCTATTCCTAATAAGGTCACTGTTTCAAGTTTCTTTTTCATCTAATTTTATTTTTCTAGAATAACATCCAACAATTCTGGGAATTCATTTGTTCCCATGTCACCCATTGTAAAGTGTCCGTGGCCATTTAATTCAATGACTTTTCCTCCTAATGATTGATGATAAATTTCAAGACTCTTTTTGCCATCCTCCTCCTCATTATTTGAAGTAAACATTACGATTTTACCTACTCTATCTTTAATGGTTTCATCAATTGGATACACATAAAATTCTTCCCTGCCTTTGTCGCCTTCATCTGGAATTTTCCAAGGAGCAACTAGAATCAATTTATCAACTTTTTGCTTTGTTTCTCCAAGCCAACGAACAAGAAAAGCACATCCACAGCTATGCCCAATCAAAATTGTATTTTCAGTAACTTCATATTTTTCAAATTCTTTTTTGAAATTTTCATAATCAGGCGCCCAAGGAGACGGCATCATTGGGGTTTCAGCTTTTATTCCCTGTGCCAAAAGCTTCTCCCTTATCCAAGGCATCCAATGCTTATCGAATGTCCTATCAGCTAGATTCATCATTTCCTCTTCTCTTCCTGGACAACCATGAATTATGATTATATTTTTCATAACCTTTTAACTTTATGCAGTTAATTACTCTAATTTGTATTCATATTAGCATTTAAAGTGTATTTTCTCAAGAATAGGGCGTATTTGAATTTTGAATTTTGAATTCCTCTGCAACCATATGAAGTATGACCTTCGGGTTATAAACTCCGGCGAAAAACAAGTGATGCGCGTTAAAAAATTTTTGCGAGACGACCCAAGAGGCGCAGTGAAAATTTTAATTGGCTTTCAAAATCTATGATTTTGTCCAGACAATATATACCCGGAGGTGTGAAGCGAAGAACGCAGTTTTTGCCACAGTATCTTCATCAGGTTGCGATTTCTTTTGTAACTTTTCTATTAAAAGAAAAGTTAATCCGTTCTATACATTAGTAATAAAGGAAAAAACTATATTTAATTAATAAAAATAATAAGTTTAATGAAATAAAGCCAGGGATTCTTCGCTACGCTCAGAATGACAGTGATGCCTTGCCCTGGATTCCCAGTCAAGCTGAGAATGACAAGGAAGCAGAAAACTCCCATCGCTGAGAGTTTTCTAAAATATAATACTAGTTCTCGCCGCGAGTTTTGTTTATCAAATTTCGCACTTCATCCAAATTTACATTCGGACGTTGGCGGGGTTTGAATTTTTTTGGAGCAATATGCTGCATTTGAGAAAGTGACATCGGACGATCTTGCGGCTCATATGCTTTGTGCTCAATTTTTCTTTCAGGCAATTCCTGCTTTTTCTCGACAGGCTTTGCATATTGAGGCTTGCTTTGTGCATATGGACGAGCAGCTGCTGCAGGATTAATATTTGCAGATTGCTGAGGTTGAGGAGCAGCAATCTGACTAGTAGGGTTTGCTTCTTGCCTTTCCTCTTGCTCACGCTGCATCTTTCTTTCCTGATTAAGTTTTTCCTTGGCGGTCATCCTTTGATAATCTTTCAAACAGTCTTTGCAAAAAGTTGGCCGCTTTCCATCGGGCTGAAACGGAACTTGAATCTTGTCACCGCACATGTCGCAAATTGCCTCAAACATCGGCTTTGGAGGCTCTAGTTGATTATATTCTCCCAAATCATCTACTGGCGCAGGGGCATGTCTCAAATCAGCATGCTGCTCCATCACTTTTTGAGGTTCAGAAGCTCTTGGAGGCTCAGGTGCGCTCACAGGGGCAGTTGGCTGCGTAAATTGCTGAGTTTGCTGGGATATAGGCGCTTGAGGCTCTTGTTTTGGACTAGCAGGGCTTGCTTGAAATGCGGGAGTTGGGGCCGCTGGCCGCTGAACTGGCGCTGAAGCTATGGGCTGCCTAGCAGGCGCAAAATTTGGATTCTGCGATGGTTGCTGTTGTTGATAAACGGATGCTCCTTGATATGGCGATGCCGATGTGGTTGGAGCAGCATTTACAGTTGGAAATCCCCCAACCGGCATCACGCCAGACCATCTCGCAATCTTGTCTTCAACTTCTTCCTTGCTTGACGCATAACGCTCGCGAGAAGCAGCAATAATCTTTTCCTCATTTTCCATTGTGTCTTCAATATATATCGGCGGCAAAACTTGAGCCGAAAATGCATCTCCGGCAATACCGTCAATCATCAGTTTCAAATAGATATTATATTTCGGCAAATTCACAATATCATTTTGCACAAATACAGGCGCAAATTCTTTTTCCAAAAATTCCGCATCAGTGGCGCCAACTCGAAATGAAATGATTGTGCCGGCATTACCAAAAATAGCATCGCGCACTTTTTCATCAATCTGCGTGATGTATTGATTTGCCAAAATAAGGTTCAAACGATATTTTCGAGCTTCAGACAAAATATTGGCAAAAGATTCCGTTGCAAAGTTTTGAAATTCATCTACGTATAAGTAAAAGTCTTTTCGATCTTCTTCTGCGATATCAACGCGTCCCATAGCAGCCAGCTGAATTTTCGTAATCATCATAGCTCCAAGCAAGGCGCCATTGTCTTCACCGATGCGTCCCTTGGAAAGATTGATAATCAAAATCTTCTGGGTGTCCATCGCATTGCGAATATCAAAAGAAGATTGAGTCTGACCAACGATATTTCTAATCAGGGAACTGGAGAGAAACTGTCCGACCTTGTTTTGAATCGGAGAAACAACTTCCTGCAAAACCTTATCGCTCCATTTCGGAAATTCATCAACCCAAAATTGCCTGATTACCGGGTCGGTAACTTTGTCTACAACTTTTTCGCGATATTTTTTGTCCACCAAAATTCTGGTTACGCCCAAGAGTGTGCTGCCTGGATATTCCAAAAGTGCCAAAATTGCATTACGCAAAATGTATTCCAATCGTGGTCCCCAAGAATCTGCCCATATTTTTTTGAACACACCAATAAGACCCGATGCCACCAAATGGCGATAATCAGGATCAACAGATTCCATCACATTGAAAGCCAATGGAAAATTTTGGTCGGCAGGGTTCAGATAAATAACGTCATTGATGCGATTGGCTGGAATTGATTTCAAGAGTTTTTCCGCCGTGTCGCCGTGCGGATCAATATAACAAATTCCATGACCATTTCGAATATCCTGAACAACCAAATTCTCCAAGAGATTGGTTTTTCCCATACCGGTCTTTCCAATAATGTACATGTGCCTGGTCCTGTCATCTGTCTTGATTCCGAAAACCCTTTCCTGATTTCTGAAGTTTGTTTTTGCAAAAAATGCAATTTCGTTATTTTGCGCCATACCCGGTAGTAGAAATTTGAATGAGCGTTGCTCAAAAAAATTATCTTTTTTGAAATTTTATATTACCCGATGAAAAAAATAAAATAGAGATTTAACTTTTTTATATTTCAAATTTTCACTACCGGGCATACTAACGTTGTAGTATTTAAAAAATTACTTGAATCATGATTTAGGAATTAGGAGTTAGAGTTTAGGAATTAGTAGTTATGCTTGATTCATAATTCATAATTCTTGTCTTTTGATTCTTGATTCATAATTCGCCATCTATTCAATCGGTAGATTTGAAGGAGCTCCGCCACGTTTTGCTTCCACGCGGTTGAGGGATGGAGCCATCACATTCATATCAGGCAAGTGAAACAACGTGGCAAGTTCTTCAGAACTAAATGTTAACATTTCGCCATCTCTATTTCTAGTTCGGTAACGTCTTAGAAGTTTTCGTTGACGATATCTCAAGCGCGACTTTTGAAAAACATAATTTGCAAAAGTTTTAGAATTATTGTCTGGCTTAAGACTATTCATGTTGTCGTCACCAAATTGTTTGAGAGATCCCCAAATAGAAGAAACGCCAAGAGATTTGTCGAAATTTTCCCTGCGTCCAACATATACAAATCTTCCCTTGGTTGAAAACTGCAGCTTCCCAAGATTATCCTCCACAGCTTTCAGCGCATCGCGCTCGCCAGGTGAAAGTCGAATGTCCAAAGGTTGTTCTTCTTTTTTCTTAACGGCTGCAAATTCCACAGGGCCATTTAATCCAGCAAAAAGATTACTAAAAATATCCTTAACGTCTCTCCAGAAGCGTTCGAAAGGTCCTTCTTCGATTTTTTCTCTACCCTTTAGTTTATCAGTAAATTTCTTTCCTGCTTTAGCAACCCATCCGGGAGAATGAGGGGCTATCACCCACTGAAGCCACAAGTGTTGCCCGGGACCAATTTTTCCCATTGTTTCAATAAGACCAGCCAAAGGATCAATCATGGTACCGGTTATATCCTCTTGAAATTTTTGATAAGTGCGAATTGGAAAAAATTCATCTTTCTTTGTAAATACAACATCTGCTCCCCATAAATCCCACTGATTATTTGGAATCAAGACAGGCACATCATCAACATAATCCGGGACTTCAATAATTTCAACATCTGGATATTGAGCATATAGATGAGCCTCAACCAGATTTCTATACTTTTTCATGGTGCGAATATATATATGCACCGTTCCTTGATCGCTTGCAATTTCCAAACTCATATAATCAGCAAACATACCACTAATGTATTCTTCAGCGATATCAAAACCTTTTTCGACTCCAGCAAAACCTGCAAAAAGACCTTCCATTGGTTTTGGACTTTTTTCAATATTCTTAGGTGGGATAATTTCCAAGAGCACCCATTTGGCAGCGCCCCAATATGCATCTTGCACATGGCGAAGCCAATAAATTTTGAACATATAAAAGAAAAGCGGCGGCAAAGCTATGAACCATACATAGTTCATAGCTTGCCAAGCCGTTTTCATGGAAGAAACAATTTCTAAAATTGAACTTGAAATAATGTCCATATTTTTGTTTTCTCTACTGTCATCCCGCACTTGATGCGGGATCCAGTTTATATCTCCGGTCAGGCGATGTTCCTGTTTTGATTGAATACACGCCTTCTTTAGTTTTGGAAAAATAGTTATTCAAATTTATAACAATAGTTGATTTCTTAACGTGTCTGATATCCAAAACCTTCTTCAAAATTTCATCTCTATTTAATGGCTTAGATGATTTTTTCAAAATTTCTTCAATAACATCCTTGACTGTGCCCTTTTTATATCCCCATTCAACCAATGCATAAATTCCCCTACCAACCAAAACGAAATTTTTATCTTTAATTAGTTCATTATGAACAGTCTGCGGATGAGTACCTTTTTTATTCAAATGATACTGGTCAATTTTTTTTGCAATGTCTCGGAAATGCAACGGTATTCCTGCCTCTTTCAACACTAAATATGATTTCTCCCTTGTTCCTTTAGGAGAAATTTCTTTCCATTTTGCGATTCCCCATTTTTCAAAGGTATTTTGCTTTATCTCTTCAGACACTTCCAAATAGCTTTGGAAAACATCCTTCTCAATTTTTACCTCTGCCTTTAACAATTCAAACATTTCATCAACAGAAAGAGGTTTCTTTTCAGCAACCAAAACTTTCACTGCTGCATTTTTAACTGCTCGCCATCCTTCAATATCAAACAAAGGAAGCATGTATGAAAATGACAACTCATCCTTAACTTCAACCCCCTTAACAGCATCTGTGCATTCAAGAAAAAAACAAACAGCAGCTTCTTCGCTTGCGTTTCCTTTTCCAAGAACTTTCAGCAATTGCTTTTTCTCCATTATACCACCATTTTCAGTAATAGCCAAAACGATTTTATCTTGAACTTGAGCAAATAATGGAACTCCACTTTTTTCCTTAACTTTCTTAAGAACCTCACGAATCACTTGTCTTACACGTTCACGAGTTATGCTATATTTTTTTCCAATTTCCTCAAGTGTAAGTGCATGAGAATTGAAAACTCCATAGCGTGTAAAAATTATTTCCTGGCTGCGCAACGAAAAATCAGCCACGATTTGCTTGAGTGCTTCTGAGAAAAATAAAGGTGTTTCCTGAACATTTGTATTTTCTGGCTTGTTTGATGTTTCCATTTACCCCGTTAAATAAGATTTGAATCTCCTTATGGAGAAGCAACTTACTTTTGATAAAATTTAAACGATTTGACTCTTAATTCCTCCCTGCCTATCCAACAGGGATGAATTTAATACCAAATTTAATATATATTAGGTTTCAAATTATATTAACACATATTAAAATTTTGTCAACCCCATTAGAAATTTCATATTTATTATGGAATATACGCAATATACGGTTCCATGAAAAACAGCTATTGCTTTTTGTTTTTCTATTTTCTTTTTGGCCAATTATTGCGACAGCAATTCCTGAGCCCTTGACCATAGATTTGGGTCAAGGGTGTGCTCAAAAAGGAAATATAGCTGGAACCATATATTGCGTATGACCCTTTATTATCAGCTATGGATTTTGTTTTTTAATTGCTAAGACTATAAACCATAAAATTCCGTATCTTGAAATTTCTAACGGGACAGGGCCATATTTACACAAAAAAACAGAGGCTAGTTCGACCTCTGTTTTGAGCAACAATTCACAATAATCTGATTATCTACGCATTTTTAATTCTAATTCACTTTCAAGCTTGCTTGTAATTAAATTCATGACATCATCAATCTCTTTTCCGTTTAATGTTCGCTCAGATGCGCCCAAAATTACATGGAAAGCAAAGCTAGTCGTGCTATCTGCGAAGTCAATCGCATCAAACATATCCACATCCAAAACCAAATCGCCGCCGGCCTTTTGAATTACCATCAAAATATCATCGACTCTAACATTTCCGCTCGCTATCAAAGAAATATCCCTAATAACAACAGGATGTTTTCTGATTGGGGTGAATTCCCTTTCGGCCTCAGCAATCGCGCAGAGTTTTTCCATATCAAATTCAAAAATTGCCACTCGATTATTAATATCAAATTCTTCCAGTACGAATGGATTTATTTCTCCGACAAATCCGATACTTTCCTGAGAACCCTCGATTTTAATTTCAGCGCTTCGACTCTGATGCCAAAGAGAAGGCGTTTCAATTGAGCTACCTTCGAAAGTATCGTAATAACGGTCATTAATTCCGATCTGCTCAAGCAAGTAGTCAACATGACTCTTCGCTTCAAAGAAAACAGATCCATGCCTTTTGTCTATTTTTTCTTCTTTGGCACCTTTCTTTTCAGTAACAATCGCTCCAACTAAGATACTTTTTTCTTCTGGTAATGCATCTTGAAGGGAAGGAAAATATATTCTACCTATTTCAAAAATATTAAATTCCTTATAATTTTTTATATTATCTCTAACATTCTTCAAGATTCCAGGAATCAAACTTGTGCGCAAGATTGCATGATCAGCTGTCATCGGAGCTTCAAGTTCAAGATGCTTAATTGAATCAAGTCCTGCAACATTAGCCTCAGCATATGAGTAAAAAGAATAATTATATACTTCATTAAAACCTATTGATGCAAGCAAATCCTTAATATCTCTAGCAAACTTTCTATTTTCATTAACCGTGGCGCCAGACAGATTTACCAAGGGAGATTTAGCTAAGATATTTTCATAACCATAAACGCGACCTATTTCTTCAATTAAATTTTCTTGGGTTTTAAGATCGATTCGATAAGTTGGAATTTTTGCAATCAGTATGTTCTTTTTGATTTTTACTTTAATATCCAAAGATTCTAAAATTCTTGAACACTTGGAAGATGGGACCTCCATGCCGAGCAAGTTGTTCAAATAATTCAAATCCAGTTCAACAGTCCATGGAGAAACCGGCTTAGGATACAAATCAACAATTCCCTCTAATTCCCCATTCGCAGTATGTTCAAGTATCTCAATAAGGCGCACTATTGCTTTCTCTGCCAAATTAGGATCAATCTCCTTTTCAAAGCGAAGTGCTGCTTCGGTAACCATATTCAAACTAGTGCGGGTTTTTCTTACACTAGTCGCATTAAAAGTAGCGGCTTCCAAAACAATGGCTCTTGTTTTATTGGATATTCCGCTATGCAACCCACCCATGACACCAGCAAGCGCCAAAATTTCCTTCTCGTTTGAAATCACAATATCTTCAGAAGACAATTGCTTCTCTGATTCATCTAATAAAATTATTTTTTCTTCGGATTGAGCTTTTCTGATTACAATTTTGGTTTTTTCATTTTCTGAAATCTGCTCGAAATCAAAAGCATGGAGCGGTTGCCCTATTTCTAACATCACAAGGTTTGTCGCATCCACCACGTTGTTAATGGGGCGAATCCCGCAAGTTTCCAGTCTTTCCTTCATCCACTCAGGAGAATCCTTGATTTCGACATCAGTCATAACCACACCAATGTATCTTGAACAGATTTCAGGATCTTTTATTTCCACGGATAACCTATTAGTTTTTTTTCTAGGCAAAATCAATCCATCGAAATCATAGTCGATTATATTTCCTTCCAGAGCCGCAATTTCGCGAGCCATTCCCACATGACTCATAGCATCATGAGCTCTATCTGGCAGAATTTTTATTTCCAAAGTCTTGTCCTTTTCTGACAGCACATCTACTAATGGAGTTCCAATTTCAACATTTTTATCCAAAAGAAAAATACCAGAATGATCCGCTCCAAGTCCAAGTTCATCAAGTGCGCAAAGCATTCCGAAAGATTTTACACTGCGAATTTCAGCTTCCTTTATTTTGAAATCTCCAGGCAAAGTTGTTCCAATCGTAGCCACAGGAACCTTGTCCCCTATTGATATATTATGAGCACCGCAAACAATCTGAAGAACTTCTTTCCCAATATTAACCTTTGTAACCTGCAGCTTGTCGGCATTCGGATGTTTTTCTATTTCCAAAATTTCTCCAACAACAACACCATCTAGTTTCAATTCATCCTTTTCAATCTCTTCAACCTCAAAGGAATGCATGGTTATTTCTTCAGCAATTTCTTCAGCGGATTTCTTACTACCCGAAAGTTCTTTGAGCCAATTGTAGCTATATTTCATATGTTCCTAAAATTTATAAATAAATACTATCCACTAATATTCCTTTAAAATTGAGATGTAAAGCGAACATCCCCACTATGAAATAAACGAATGTCATTTATTTTGTATTTCATCATAGCTAATCTTTCTATTCCAAACCCCCAAGCAAATCCCTGATATTCATTTCGTTTATATCCAGCCGATTCAAATACAAACTGATTAACCATACCAGCTCCTCCAATTTCAAGCCATCCAGCATTCTTGCAACCAGAGCAGCCCTTTCCACCACACATAGTACAGCTTATATCGAACTCAAAACTTGGCTCCGTGAATGGAAAATAACTTGGTCTTAGGCGAACCTTTACATCTTTTTTGAAAAATCTAGAAAAGAATTCTTGTGCAATAAATTTAAAATTTCCAACATTTATATTCTTATCTACAACAAGAGCCTCAAATTGATGGAAGGTGTGTTCATGTGTTGAATCAGTTGCTTCATTACGAAAAATCCTTCCTGGTACAATAATTCTATATGGCGGCACATGTTTTTCCATATACCTCACTTGTACAGCTGAGGTCTGAGTTCGCATGGCGACTCTTTCATTAGCATGAAGTCCTTTTAGCCAAAAAGTGTCCTGCATATCACGAGCAGGATGGTTCTTGGGCATATTAAGAGCATCAAAATTATAAAATTCAGTTTCAACTTCTGGTCCATCCGCAACTTCAAACCCCATCGAAGTGAAAATGTCTTCAAGTTCATTTTGAATTTTTGTAAGCGGATGAAGATGGCCGCGTTTCATTTTTTTAGCAGGAATAGTGACGTCTATTTTTTCCGCAGCAAAATCAAAACTTTTCTCCTTAAGTTCTTTTTCTTTCTGCGTGAAAGCGCTTTCGATTTCCGCCTTAACCGTATTTGCCAATTGCCCAACAGTCTTTCGCTCTTCGCCCGTCAAATCCTTAAGACTTTTCAAGATATTCGTAAAATCACTCTTGCGTCCAAGATATTTAATGCGCAATTCTTCAGCAATCTCAACAGACGTAGCCTCGATTATCTCAGCCAATGCCTGCTTTTTTATTTGTTCAATTTTTTCTTTCATAGATAATTCAAATTATAATACAAGATACCAAATGCTATATACCAAATACTATTCTAACGAATCCCATCTTCCCAATTTTTAAAACTTTTCCATCTAATTCTTTTGTAACCAAGAATTGCGGGTCGAGGTATTTTTCGTCTTCAATTGAAACTCCGCCTTGTTCGATTTTTCGACGAGCTTCGCCCATGCTTGAAGCGTTTCCAGATTTCACAAGGACTTCAGTTAGTTTCATTTCTCCTTCGATAATAAGCTCTAGAATATCTGTCGGGATTTCTTTTTTGGAAAAAGTATTGATGAAATATTCGCGCGCAGTTCTAGCAAGTTCTTCGCCGTGATAAATTTCAGTGATTTCTCCAGCCAAGCGAAGTTTTGCATCGCGAGGATTCAAAGCATCTTCTTTCATTTGCTTTTCAATTTCCACAATTTCTTCCATGGCAACGCGCGTACAATGAATAAAATATTTCACAATCAATTCATCGCCCATGCTCATCATTTTTCCAAACATGGAATTTGCGTCGTCCATCAAATTTATAGTGTTCCCCCAAGAAGAACTCATCTTGCGTCCGTCAGTTCCTTCAATCAGATTCACCATCATAACATCTTGCGGATGTTGTTTGTATTTTTTCTGCATTTCGCGTCCAGCCAAAAGATTGAAACGCTGGTCCGTTCCCCCTAGTTCCAAATCAGCTTTCAGCATTACGCTGTCATACCCCTGCATTAATGGATACAAAAGTTCGCGAAGAGAAATTCTAGTTCCCTTGTCTAATCTTTTTTTGATATTGTCGCGCGCGATAAATTCAGCCAAAGAAAAAATATCAGCTTGCTCGGAAATTTCATTGTAGGTCAATTTTCCAAGCCATTCAGAATTTTTATGAGTTTCCACTTTACTCATATCCAAAAGTTTTCCGGCTTGATCCAAATATGTTTCCAAATTTTTATTTACAGCTTCTTGCTCAAGCATCGGGCGTTCACTTTCCTTGTCTGAAGTGTCTCCAATCACGCCTGTAAAATCTCCGATAATCAAAACTATCTGATGACCTAATTGTTGAAAATCTCGAAGTTTCAGTAATGAAACAGCCCGTCCCAAGTGAATATTTGAACTTGTAGGATCAATACCAAGCTTTATGCGAAGTTTTTCCCCATTTAAAAGCCTCTTTTTGAGGTTTTCCTTATCAATTACTTCATTGACTCCTCTTGTCAAAAGTTCATCAATTTGTTTTTCTAATTCTTTATCTTTCATATTTCAAGTATAAATTAACTAAATGATACATCAATAATACCAATTTAAGCCGATTTTAGCAATACTGACAATATTACCCTTGCCAAATCCTCAATATTCTGCTAGAATAATACGTGCTTGAAATTCAAAAATTATAGTCAAAGTTTTTTTAAAACATAGGAGGAAGTGCGCGATGTCAGAAGAAAAATCAGCAGATGAGAAGATAAAGGATCTCGAAAGTCAACTTAACGCAGCCAACAAGGAACTGGAACGTATATCAAAATGTCTCATGAAAACACAATCAGAAAGGGATAAATTATCGAGACAATGCATCGCAGCAGAAAATCGTATAAGTTTGCTCAGTGTCAGACTTGTGGAAAAACAGGAGCGAATTGATTTACTTGAAATCCATGCCCTAGAGGAACCATTGACGGGCCTCTATAACAGACGCTACGCCGATCTGCAAGCATCTCGCTTTGAAAATGCAGTGTCGTCCCGCGTTCTGTGCGTCATCGTTATTGACATCAATTACCTGAAAAGAATCAACGATAGTTGTGGACATGAAGCAGGTGATCAATTATTAGTTGCATTCTCAAAGAAACTGCAAGAATTTCCAGGAGAAAACAAGACCGTAGCAAGAATAGGCGGAGATGAGTTTTTAATCATCAAGGCCAAAGATGATAAAAAGCAAGCAACAGCCTACTGCGAAATGATCAGGAACACACTCAATGTGGGATTTAAGTGCACGGTTGCTGGCGGAGAGATTTTTTGCACAGCGTCTGTCGGTTTTGATATTCACGTTCTAGATGGCAATTTTTCTTTCAATGATCTATGGATTTCGGCTGATTTAGATATGTACAAAAATAAGACCAGAAGCAGAGAAGTAAATATATAGAAATTCAATACAATTTCAATGCAAAGTCATTAAAAGGAGGACGTCTTGAACAAATCGAGTCTTAAGCCCAGGGCCACTAGAAGTGAAATCAATAGCCATATTAAGAAGCTCAAAAAAGGCGTTGACACCAGAACATCCAAACAGCTCGAGGATTCTGAAGATCAAGAGCCCAAGAAGTAAAGCTCAACGCAGCAAAAAAGCCACCCTCGCCTAGCGCGAAGGTGGCTTTTCATTTTCCAAGAAACTACAGGAGTCCTAGTCTTTTCTTTGCTTCGAAAATCTGATGATCATTCATTTGACCTGTCTTTTTCATTTGCTCCAATGTTTTCAAAATGTCAGCTTTATTTTTCTGAATATTATCCGGAGTCATGACTTTTTTCATCAACTTCTCTCTTTCTTCTGGACTCATCTTTTGCAATTTCTTCATAGCCATGCGCTGCAGCATGCCCATATTTTGCGGATCCATTGGATCCTTGGATTTCTTGTCATCTGTTTTCTTTTTGAAAGCGTCGAGAATACTCATATTGTATATTAAATTAAAAAAGTTATGTTTAAATTTCATTTGAAATTTTCCTGTATAATTCAAACCCATAAGGAACATCAGTCATTAGCTGTAAGAATGGTTTTTGGTCATTAGTTTTTTAGAAAAAATAGGTGACCAATGACTAATGACTTGTCCTACTTCCAATGACCATTGTTACTATTTCTTGTATTTCATCGTCAATTCATAGAAGAATAAGTTCCGAAAGTCACACCAACCAAAAGCGCCAAAGCGAAATATTTAATAGTAGCTCCACCGAAAAGATAAATTGCGAGCAATGTAATAATTACAGTCATTGAAGTATTGATTGAACGCACCAATGTTTCATTAAGACTTTTATTCACCACCTCGGGAAACGGAGTCTTGCTGGAACCTTTCAAAAGATTTTCGCGAGTTCTATCATATACCACAATTGTGTCATGCACAGAGAATCCCAAAATTGTCAGGAGTGCTGCAATAAATGGGATTCCAACTTCAATTCCATAAAAATGGCCGAGGAGTGAAAAAACTCCAGCAGTAATCAAAATGTCATGAGCCAAAGCAATAACTGCCCCCGCGCCATATTTCCATGATTCAACTGGGCGTGAAACTTTGCGAAAAGCCCAAGCAATATACGCCATAATAGTGAAGATGGCTAACAAAATTGCATTTAAAGATTTTGTTTTAAGTTCCTTAGACACCGATGGGTTAATAAAATCAACGCTTTGTTGAGTGACTCCCTGATATTTTGCGCTAAGTGATTTCCAAACATCGTCATTAATCTTGTCATCCTCTGATGCATAGCGAACCAACATCGAATTATCATTTGATGCCTGAATAGTAAGACTGGTCAAATTTAGATCCTTTAAAGATTCATTAACTTCCTGATTCGTGGGTGCGCTATCTGCAAACTTAACTTTCATGAGTGTACCACTCGTGAAATCAATATCATATTTGAGCCCCC
>LBTS01000003.1 GCA_000992165.1 Candidatus Moranbacteria bacterium GW2011_GWC2_37_8
CAATCTGTAATTTTCCTTGTTTCATTCTGGAAGATTACTGGGTGCCATTTTCTAAGTTTTTTGAGATTGAAAAATCCCAAAATGTATTGACACATTACCAAACAGCAAAAAGAGGCTTAAGTAAGCCTCTTTTTATGTTAGCTCCCCCTGCTGAACAAACTTAGAACTTTTGAGTGGAGCAAGTTTCAAGATTTATTAAAAGGATTCAAGTCTGCTTTGATACTACAATCAAATGATTTATGCCAATAATGAAAAGAGGCCGACTATCAACATATAGAAAATTACAAACGCTAAAATAGTAAACAAAAATGTTTGCAAGAATTTAGATTGTTTATTTTTTGTACCTCCCTCGTAAGATTCACCCTTGTTTTCAAATATTTCAATACTCCCAATGCTTCCATCTGAAGAATTAGTGATAATTTTTTTACTCCTGTTTTCGTATTTATAATAAGAGATAATTGAAAGAATGAGCAAAGCAAAAAACACTAACACATTAAAAGTATTATTTTCAGTATCTACTAAAAATAGCAAAGCAGTGAGAAGTAAAAATCTTCCTATCAACGGTATAAATATTTTCATATTTTTAAATTCATTTAATAACTAATATTTTAAGTATATCATAGTTTTAATTGTTTTTTATCAAAACATAGAAGAGGCTGAAATAAGCCTCTTCTATGTTTGCTCCTAGCCCTCGAGGAACTACTAGGTTAGATCAAATTTTAATACATATTTTATACAACGCATCGGCAATTTTTTTATGTTCAGCCGCTTCCAAGTGGCATCCGTCTATTTCACTAGGTTTAACAATTTCCTGAAGATTTACAAATTCAGCATTATATTTTTCAGCAAGTTTTTTAATCTCAAGAGGAAGCTTTTCTATTTTTTCCTTTGCACCACCCATGCCCTTATCTATGGTATATTCCGATTCCAGTATACTTGGAACGCAAACTAACACTAGCTGAGGAATTTTACTATCTTTATTCCAACCATACTCTCGTATGATTTTAATTAATTCTTCATTTCCATTAACCACGTCTTCAACATCGATTTGTTGATTTTTAAAATCATTTGTTCCAAGACTCATGATAACCATGTCAAAAGGACTTTGTGATACTACGCAAGGCAATAAATAAGTTTTTCCATTTCTTCCTTGCCTATCAGGTCGGTCATATACAGTTGTTCTCCCACCTAAGCCTTCTTCGATAATTTCAAAATCCCCACCAAGCAAATTTTGAAGGATGCCAGTCCATCTTACATTGGCAGGATAACGACCTCCACCTGGATTTTGACCCCAAGTATTGGAATCACCGAAACAAAGGATTCTTTTAGTATTTGGATTAGTATTCATAATATTTTCTATGCTTAAAAAGATTTGGCAATTTTGGCTTCATCCACTTCGACTTTGTGAGAGATAATCAAGGACTTCAAATGTTCTCGAAATTCTTGCATTGAAACAAGCCCACTGCGTGCATCAGATAGAGCTTGAAATCCTTCCTGCTTAGTTAGGCTCAAGCCGAGAGCCATTGCACCCATATTAAAGCCAAGCTGAACCTTTCGTTTCCTCAGATGAATCATTCCAATTGCCCACTTGCGTAAACCGCAACACTTGCTCACAAGCATGAATAACAAAATCTTCTTTTTCCATAAAAATATCGTTTAACTTAAGTATATGTAAAGTTTAGTTACCAACATTCTTCTTAGTTGCTGTATTTTTCAAAACCATACTGAGTTTGTTTTTGCTTTGCGGTCGTCAGAAGAAATAACCCTAAAAGACTTGGGATTATAGCAAAAATTTGAACAGTATTGGGTGCATTTTTCAAAATCATCCAAGCAAAAATAAAAGTAAAGACGGGTGCTAATGAATTAAAAGAAATAGTGTGTGTGACAGAGGTTTTTTTAAAGCTAAATAAATTTACCATCTTCATAAGACCCAAAAAGACTAAGCCACTATATAAAAGATAGGGTGAACTTTTTAGAATAACTTCAAATGGAATTGTTTTTTCAAAAATTAAAGAAGCAGAGAAAAAAATAATTACCCCTGCAAAGCTTCTAATAAACATCAGATAGAAAAGTGAAACTTGATGGAGCGCTTTTTTGGCAAAGATATTTCCAATCGGAGCAATTATTGCTGCGCACAACATAAGCGAATCTCCAATATTTATAGCTGTTTGATTATTGTTAAAAAGAACTACTCCAGCAGCAAAAAGCATAAGCATTGCACCAAAAAGATGTTTACGGGAAACTGGCTCTTTCTTGGCGATCCAACCAATTATTATGAAGCTAAAGGCTGCTTCGGTTAATCCTATAAGTGCAACATTTTGTGGAGAAGTAAAAGTAAGAGCAGTATAATAAAATAAGTGATACACGATAGCAATAAACAAGGTTGCCAGTGCTACATCTCTTATTGCTTGAACATTGGTAATATTCTCCTTCCACTCCTTTTGTACTGTTAAAATGATTGCAAAAAAAATAGTCGCCACGACATAACTCCAAGCAAGGGTACTCAAAGGTGAAAGATGATTTGTGTAAGCAATTACGGTCAGAACAGGAAACAAGCCAGAAAATATATTTTTTAAAAACAAAATACTTTCAGCTTGTCTTTTCTCTGAAATAATCATAGTGATGCTAAATTAACAATAATCTCATAATATTCTATCACAAAAAGTTCTGGAATAATATTAGGGTATACAAAAAAGAGGCTGATATAAGCCTCTTAACATTTGCTCGCTTGGGTACGCACGTTCCGAACTTGGAATGGGAAAAGATGTTTCCAGATCCAGACATTGCAGTCAGGCAAATTAGAGAATTAACTTCGATATGTTATTAGTAATAAAAAATTAGCGGCAGGCCCACGAGGTGTGAGTCTGCCGCTTTTTAGCCCTGCTTCGTTGAGAGCTACGCCATGATCTTCGTTTGTTTGTACTCGATGCGAAGGTCGGTTTTGAGATTGGCCAACATGATGATGAGCGAAAGAACGACTTCAGCTATCGCTTCATCTGCACGGCCCTTGGCCCCGGATGCGGAAACCGAAATTCCATCGCGATGCACGCCACCCGGGAAAAGATACTCGCCCTCTTCCAGACACCAGGCGCGAGTCGCAACAACTACGCTTGTGGAAGTCTTTTCGCGTTCGGCCACTGCCAGTTTTTTCTCGGCGACATCATAGAACCGAAGAGGATCGCCCCAGCCGGAATTCCACTCTTCTTTGGGCCCATCACTGGAAAACTCGAATTCGAACTTGTCTGTCTCGAGGCCGGGAGCCATAACGCGACCAGTAACCCACTTCGGACCCCAGGTCGCACCATTGTGAGCAAGGATAGCCGCAACCGTCGGCTGCGCCAACTTGATAGCTTCCCTTACTAACGCTTCATCGATGATTCTATTACTCATTCCATCCTCCTATTTGCCAGATTTCGAACAGGCATGATTACCCGATTCGATATAGGATATTACTGCAAATTACAGCAATTGTCAATGACTTAGTATTTTTAAATAAAAAAGGAGAGACCATAAAGCACCTCTCCCATTGGCTAGAATCAGCCACTACTTCATTTTTACAGGTTCTACCGGTTTCGGCTCCTGTTGATTTCCAGCAGATCCGGTATTAGAACTCAGTCGAGGACGGTCCTAGACTGATTTGGTTAATATTCGAAAATTGCATTTTCATTCTCTTTTTTCTTTTTCATGCCAACAACTTTTTCAAAACAAAATTCTTTATACTCCGTTGCGTTCTTAAACTGATCTAAGATAATATTTTTTTGACAAATTATTCCATCCGCATTCATATATTCAGAAAAACTGCACCATGCATATTGTTGAGCTTTTTCGATGTTGTGAATTTCACTGTTACAATTCACATAAGCCGAAACATACAAAAGTAAATCATTTGAGTCCATATGTACTGATTTATATCTACCCTGAAATAATATGCCCGATCTTTCATTTTTCTTATTAAAATACATCGCATAGCCAGTGCATATTTTTTTCATGAAAGTTGCGATGCCCTTTTCCTTATTTTCCTTTAGTATTAAATGAAAATGATTTGAATTCACGCAATATGCTACCACATCAACAAGTCGCTCCGCTGGTTCTGGCTCAAAAGCAATTCCGGCTTCTCTTATATCATTCACGAGCCAGCCTGGCTTATCCGTATTAAAAAATATTAGCGACTCAACAAAACGTTTATAGTCAGCCTTTTGATAAAATATCCTTCTCTTTTCCACCCCACGATTAAAAATGTGGTAGTACTCATCAACTGCAATTATTTCTCGTCGTTTCATCTTTTTATTATACTACGAAATGACTTCGCTAGTCGAGGACGGTCCTCTACTAATTTGCAACTTAACAACAGAGCCAGAAAGTGCCTTAACTATCTAACCCCCAATGAAGTTCTCGCCAGTGTTATGTAAAAAAAGGGGCTTTAAATTCTTGAACTCATTGATTCATGCTCTCAATAGCTGATGTGTTCAGAAGCTTGAACTTCACAAAGATTGAATTGGAGATGCAATTATTGCCTTTATTTATGCAACCGGCTTATTGATTATAAAAACAGAAAACCCACCAAATCGGAAGGTTTTCCGTGGTGGGATCATTTGAAAATGTAGAGTGCTGCAAAATAAATTGGGTAAAATTGACTTAAGGCATGAGCCGTGACTCTCAACCCAACACCTGGAGCTTTGTTAAAATCGCCACAGGAATAATACGACCATCTGCCATCTTCTTTCGCATTCCATTTAAAAATCTTCATTACAAAGATGTCAGAAATCCAGGTTGTAACACCGAAGATTACTATGCTTCCGAAAATCACAACAGCAAAAAAACTCACTCTTCCTGCATTCGGAGAAGTGAATAGGTGCAACTGTACAGCCCCAACGAACATTTCAATAACAAAGGAAACTGCAAGGAATAAACCAATTGCCACTTTTTTCATAAAACACCTCTTTCATTTTTTAATAAACTTCTAAACAAGGATAAAAAATAGCATATTAATTTTCGCCTGTCAAACTTTAGATTGGTGTAAAAAATTACTAAAAAAGAAAAAACACAACAGAATAGTGCCTTTTGATAATCTGCTCCAACAGTAGGGTCTACCCGTCCGCTACGCGACCGGGCATAAACTTCTCATCCTACCATAGAAATCAAAAGACACCCCGTTACGAAAAGGGTGTCTTTTGATTCATGCTCCGCGAGTTGGAACTAATGCGAACCGCTAATTAAATTCAATAAAAATTTGGAATGTTATTTATTACCGCATGTTCACTTGAAACATGAATCATAGTCCTGGGTCCAGGTATGGAATAATCAGGAATAAAACCGTAATGCTTAACAGCATCCATAATATTAATTTTTTCGTTAATACTTGAATACGGCCTGCCAGTCTCATCATTCTCATAAGCAAAACAAACACCCATCTCAGCATTATTTAATCCTTGGTAGTGATACGAGTAATTTGTGAACATAATAGCAGTGAAGGGAGCTTTCTTTCCTGAATATTGCTTGAGATGTTGTTTTGCAAGTGTTTTCCTGACGTCTTCTAGCCACCCAGGTGGCATGTTTCCATCATTAATTGCATTCATATCGATAAAAACAAAATAAGGAATTCCTTTTGGAACTTCTTTTTGCAAGGCTTTGAAAATGAGGCTACCCCATCCAGTACTTTTAAAAGCCTTAAGCTCATTAAAAACGCCTGGCCTATTATGTACACCATCAATATGCCTACTCTTTGCTTCCACATATACAGATTTTCCATCCTTTGTAGCGATAAATTCAGGATGCTTTTGTTTTGTCTTATCATCATCAATCCATTCAATATTGTACCCTAAACGACAGAATATTGCGGCGACTGCAATTTCATAGCGAGCTCCCTGATATTGGTCGAAATGCTTAAGTCTTTCTGCCAACTTCTCTGGCAAAAGGGCATGGCGTCTCAAGCAAAAAATATCAAATGCTAATGTTAAAAAATTTTTTGAAAAACCACTATTTGGAATCGAAGGTGAATTAATTTTTTTTCCAGTATATGAAATAACTTTACTAAATGTATCCGTAGCACCCAGTATGCTTATAATTTGGTATATTTCACTGCGATCTTTCGCATCCTTCTTACCCTCCTCTTCAATCCAATCATTTCCAAGTGTTTCAGTTGCAATAATACCTATGATCTCATAAAAATTTAGAGCTTCCTCAGTCTTAATTTCAAATATGCTATTTTCTAATGGCACAATATAGCCATCCCTTATTCTGGTTATACTTCCCTTGTAATCGTGGTGTATTCCTATTTTTTTTAAAAATTTTTCCTCATTCTTAATCCCATTAAAATAATCAATAACTTCTTTGGGAACTGAGATTTTACCACCAACATTTTTTTCCATATTTTCAACATTAAAATCGGGACAGCAATCTTTCCATTTTTTATCACTGCCACAAGGACATTTTTTATTCCTATCTGATCCTTTCATAAATAGTTTGTTATTTTTCAATCTCACAGCTCATTTTTCCAATAATATTTCCTTTATCATTTATTGTATAAATTCCACTTATATCCAATCTTCCAGTTTTACGACTTTCTGCATGATTTCCTCCAATTAGTTGCTTTTCGCCAAGCAATGTCCAAAATATCACATACCCATTTTTTCTTAAAAATTCCAATAATGCCTTTTTATCTATCAATAAGACTGATGGAAAATTCTCTTCGAAAATACTAGTAGGCAGTGCTACAACTTCTTTGTTTTTACCATAAAAAATGCCGTCCGTTTGTTCATGCTTTAATTTCATTTTATTAACGAGCCATTTCGATGGAAGCTTAACAGATACTGCACCATCAGAAGAACAGTCCCGTGTAAATTCGTTAAGATAGGAGTCATCAGTAACAACAACCGATACAGGCAAATCACCTTTACCTCTACCTATTTTTGTCCATGTATTATAATTTCCCCTTAAATCATTATAAGCTTTAGAATTTGGATATTCACCAAAAAATATCTCGTAAATATCGTGAGATTCAGGCATCCATCTTCCTCGAAAGTTTTTTCTTTTTGCCCACCTAAAGAATTCTTCCGCATCTTGTCTCTTTATAATATAGCTTTTCAACATATACCATAATTGCCTAGCTGGAACATCATATTTTTTGTATTCCGGCGGAGCTTTTTCCTCCCAATCAACAAAGCCATCCAAAATTAGCCAGTCTTTTTTGCTGTCATCTTTTATATGAATTATTCTTTTGGGGTTTGGAAGATCATTACTACTACTTATCCAAACATCATCTGCTTTTTGTTTTTCCCAACCATCATAATGTCCGACACCAGATTTCCAATTTCGCAATTTAACTATTTTTTTTATATGTGCATCATTTTGCAATATAAATGAAGAATCAATATCTCTAATATAGGGCTTCCATGTGCCTTTATATTTTTCTTTTCTTTGACTGCTCCAGCTATCGCCTCTGAATTCAAAATGATCAGAAACTATAGCCAAAAATTCATGATAAGCAATCCACTGATATTTTTTCCCAATTCTTTCTGCCTTGTGATCAGATCTTCCACTGTTATCATACCTATTGACCATGCTATCAAATTCCTCATGTATTTTGGGGTTATATCCAAGCTTGATAACCCGATTAAAAACCCACCTTTGAGCAATTTTTGTATCAAAAAGATCAAGCGGATCATTAATAGTGCCACGCTCATCAAAAAAGGGTTTAATTTCTTCTATGAATATTTTTCTTTGACTCTTAGTTAATATTGCTTCAAATTTTTTGAAAAGTTCTTTTTGCTCCTCCTTTTTATCATTATCTTGCTTCTCAGATTTTTCCGTATCAACTTTTATATATTCATACAGTCTAGACAAATCAACGCCAAAAAAAGGATTTGTTGCTTTTTCTAATACCTCTTTCTGTTTTTTTGATAGTTGTTTTTTGAATTCATTAAAGATATCCTTTCTCCTCGGCTCTGGACAACTCCTATTTCTGCCACTCCAAGGATGCAGATGTGAGTCTATTACATAATTACCGAAGTCACCAAGTGTGCCATAGCTATACATAACAGATGACCAAATATCTAAAAATCCCCTTTCTTTTGTTTTATCTTTAAAATAATCCTCTGGATAATATCTTTTTTTAAGTTGTTCTCCATCTGGAATAGTACTTGGCCAAGCACTTTTATATGGAGGATCTATATTATCACTTTTTATTCTTAGACCTCTGTTTTTAGCTACTTCAATAATACCTCTAGCATAATCACGCAACAATATATGGACTGGTGGCTCATTATCTTTAAAAATATTTCCATAAACCCATTCAGCAAGAATCTTAAGACTCTCTCGATCATTTCTATTTCTCAAAACACAACTATAGGAAATCACAAAAAGTCGCTCCTTGATATAAATGTCATTTACATCCCTGAATTCAGTTAAGAGCTGTGGGAGCAGATTAATCCTGTCTTGCAATAAACAAACTAATCCCTTAGTAGCCTTGTCTCTAATGAATCTATTTGGAGTTGTTAAAAACCAAGCCAGCGTGATAGATGTTAAAAAAATTGACTCATCTGCAATATGCTTTCTCTCTTGATTAGACCACGCCCATTGTAATAGCCTGTCGACAGCTCCATGTTCTCCATGTTGATAATGTAGGAATGTTGACCACCATGAATCTCTTTCTGGCATAGTAAATTCACGCAGAAGTGAATTCAACAGCCGTGCATTTAATGGACTGTCAGGAAAAGCGGATAGCGAAAGTAATGGCTCTAAAAAGAAATCTTCTTTCCCCTTTATATTCTTTTCAATTATTTTTATCACCTTATCGTCGATTGTTTCTGGATCACGCCAAATTATGCTTTCCCTGAATGGATAATCAAAATTACCATCTTTTAAGACATATGGTGCTAATTCAAAGAGCTCCTTTTTTGGCTCTTTTTTAAAAAATTCAGGAACCTGAATACACATCGCTTCAAGAATTCCGTGATCATACTTGAAGTTTTGGATAGCCTGCCATATCTTTCCATTTTTCTTGAATTCGCTCCTTCTCTGAGAAGATGGGACGGATGTTAACAGTGTTCTTACTATTATATGATCACTAAACTTATTGTAAGAGAAGGCATAAGAAGTTTCCGTACCCCATTCAATTTTATTCAAAAGAACTCTTCTTTCCATTAATGCTATAATTCGTTCTTCTTTCGTAGGAAAGTATTTACTTATAATATTTTTCAAATCCAAAAAAGGAATTCTGGTTTTACCATTGAATATCATCCATAAAGCAGTGTCTTTAATTATATTGTCCCATAATACATTCTTTCCATTTTTTCTTTTTACAGCCTTAGGATCAAGTTCCTTGAGAACTTCCAGCCCAATTTCTATAACAAAATCTTCAAATACATCTTTCAATGCATTCCCGCCCTTTAGAGATGGCTTTGAATTCTTGTTTTTTTCACAAAAAAATTTTAAAAATAGTGGATTATAGAATTCTGGATGTAGAAGCGGAACCTCAGGAAAAGTAATATTGTAATGTTTAAAAAACGAGTTTATGGCATTCCATATAATTTCTTGAGTAAAACCATGATGCTCAAGTTTTATTAATCTAGTTTGCACCTCTCTACTTAAAACATTTTTTTCATATCCGTTACGCAAGCTAATAATCAATCCGACATTAGGGTGTTTTTTTACTTTTTTTATTATTTCTATTAAATTCTTTTTCCAATAATTTGGAGACTGCGTTATATTTTCATTTAATGCATCTATTATCAAAAGTGATCTACACTTTGTTTTTTCTCCTAATAAATCTATTTTTTTCAGGAAATCATCTGCTGTCCTAATTTTTTTTCCTAAATTTAATTGCCCTATTGCTTCACCCCAGAAATTATCCTTATCAACAAATGATTCCCCAAATAACAAGAAGTTATTGTTCTTACCTTCTTCAAATCTTTGCTCTACAAGATCACAAAGTAAATGCGTTTTTCCATTTCCTGCTGAACCAGTTAACAATAGGAACGGTGCATTAGACAATCTACTCTTAGTATTTGATGACAGTTCTTCGAAGTATCTGACTAGATCCTGTGTTTTTCGAATATGATGAATGTCATAGCCTAATCTTTCACTTGGTGATGACTGATAACCACCATTACTCTTCTCTGGTAATTTAACGTCTTTTAACTGTTCTTTTTCTTGCTCTAATTTGCGTAATAATTCCCAGATTTTATCTTTCAATAAACTTGCCTTCTTCTGAATTTTAATCCAAGGTATTTTTTCTGTATTATAGATCTTAATAGTATCAATAATTTTAGCGAGGCTTTTAATTTCTTTAGCAATAAAATTATAATCATTTTGTAAATCTAAATTCTCATAGCTATTGCTTGCATATCTAAATTCACGAAGTAGTTCTCCGTATTTAGTCCTAGTATCAATGTAAAATTGCTCATTTCTACTTATCCCATCAAATATCTTAGAAATGGGTAGCTCAACATTCAATTCCGGAGTATATCTTGCTCCAGCTTTTTGCTTAATATAAGCCAAATGTTTTTTAGGCCATGTTTCTTTTGACATAATTGCAAGACAATAAAATAAACTCCCTTAAAGGAAGTCTATTAAAAAACGAGCTGATTGTCTATTATATTATCACATTGCGAGCTCAATTAGCTCCTCCACTAGGATCATACTCTGGATTTTTATCAATCCCATAGTCACGCACTTCTTCCAAGATGTTTTCCTCAGCTTCATTCTGTCTTTTAATTATTTCGTCCAATTTCTTATTAATATTTGAAAATGCATTTATCAGTGATATAGCCCCTATCGCTACTGCTAATGTAATCCACGACATATTATTATAAAAATTAAAAATTATATCTCTAGCTTTTAATAACTATTTATTGTATCTTTTCCAACCTAAAGTATAGGGGAAAATAAATGGGGTCAGGTACCTTTTTGAATTCCGACGGTAGGATTTACCCGTCCGCTACGCTCCCGGGCATGAACTTCTCATTCTACCCAAAAAATATAAATCAAAAGACACCCGAAAAAATGGGTGTCTTTTGATGTACTGCTCCCTCTGCTAAACAAACTTAGAACTTTTAATTGGTTTGAATTTATTAAACTATTAGAAGATTTTGAGGTAAACTTTGTCTAAAAACAGAAAACCTACCGAGCGGGAGGTTTCCCGTGGTAGGTTTTACTTGATATTTTGCAGCTCGAGCTTATCTCGTTGCGCTTTCAGGTAATCAAGATATTTTTGATATTTGTCAATTTCTTCTTGAACATTTGCAATGCCCTCATCAATAATCTCCTTAGAGAGCCAGTATCCATTTCCATCCTCAATAACCCCATTGCCCAACCTTGTTTTTATGATACGGTATACAATTTCTTCATTACCGGTGTTGCGCGCCCTATCGTCTAGCTGTTTCATTGTTGCAGGCATCTCTACATAACTAAATACATTACGAAGCGTTCTGTTGTCAGCACTACCTAACATAAATCCTCCACGTTTTGGCTCGTCAGCACAGTATTTGTTAAACAACAAACAAAAATAGCACATTATGTGCTATTTGTCAAGTGCTCCGACGGTAGGATTCGAACCTACGACCAATTGATTAACAGTCAACTGCGCTACCGCTGCGCCACGTCGGAATATATTATCTTCTAAATTCACAAAATGTTGCTTAACTAAGCAACAGAATAAGTTTAGCAAATATTTTTTTCTTTGGCAAGAGTTCAGCCAAAATACTAGAAATCGCAGTTTTCTTTTTAAAAAACCTTTACTTCTCAAAAACTATACGTATTTAACCAAAAATGTTCTGAGATATTGAAAAAATATCATTTATAATTTCCATACTAAAAGCGCCCCTTATTAGGGCGCTTTGAAATTTTTTCCTTAGTAGTCTTTCAATTTTCCAATTGAAGAATGTTGTCTGATTTTCTCCAAAGCTTTGGCTTCAATCTGACGAATACGTTCGCGGGTTACACCAAATTCTTTTCCCACTTCTTCCAAGGTGTGAGTCACGCCATCTTCCAAACCAAAACGAATTTTAAGAATTTTCTGTTCACGAGGAGTAAGCTCTCTCAAAACTTCGCCAACATGATTCTTCAAAAGCTTTCTTGAAGCTACCTGATGAGGCATGACGGTCTCAGTATCTTCAATGAAGTCTCCAAGTACACTGTCATCATCGCTGTCTCCTACAGACGTTTCCAGCGAAACAGTTTCCTGAGAAATTTTCTGGATGTGACGAATCTTGTCTACTTCCAAATTCATTTCAGCAGCGATTTCTTCAGGAAGAGGTTCGCGTCCGAGTTCTTGAACAAGTCTTCGAGTAATCTGAGTGTATTTATTGATAGTCTCAACCATGTGAACAGGAATACGAATGGTTCTAGATTGATCAGCCAACGCGCGAGTGATAGCTTGGCGAATCCACCAAGTTGCATACGTTGAAAACTTGAAACCTTTACGATAATCAAATTTTTCAACGGCTCGAAAAAGACCGATGTTTCCTTCCTGAATCAAATCCAGCAGAGACAAGTTATGTGAACGTCCAACATATTTCTTAGCAATACTAACCACCAAACGAAGATTGGCTTCAGTTAATTTCTGTTTAGCTGCAAGATCTCCCTTTTCAGTAGCCTTAGCAAGTCTAACCTCTTCTTCCGATTTCAAAAGTGGCACACGTCCAATTTCTCGAAGATACATTTGAACCAAGTCGGATGATGAATCTTCAATTCCTTCGGAAAGAATCATGTCAACATTTTTGTCCTTCTTGCTTTTTTCATAAGCCTCAACTTCCCTGTCAGTTTCAATCTTAAGCATGTCATCAGAAATGACCACTTTCACTCCTGCAGTTTCAAGTTGTTCATACAAATTTTCCAGTTCGTCCAATTCTTCTTCAACTTCCGGGATAAGATGGATGATTTCATCTTCGGTCACAAAACCACGTTGTTTTCCACGTGCGATAAGCTCAGCAATAATGTCGACTTTTTCAACAACTTCTTCTTGTTGTTCTTTTTTAATGGGTTTCTTTTTTTGCTCAGCGATTTTTTTCTGCTCACTGATTTTAAGTGGTGCCTGCTTTCCTTTCAATACTGGTTTTGGGGCAATTTCTTTTTTTGAAGCAACAATAGCAGCAGCTTTTTTAGCCACTGGCTTTTTTGTTTCGACTTTCTTACTGATTTTCTGAGATTTATTTGGCACGATTTTTTTTACGTTAATTTTTTTTACAACTTTTTTGACTGCCACCGCTTTAGTTTTCTTGACAGGCTTGACTATTTTCTTGACAGCGCGCAAAGAAGGCTTTTTAACTTCAGCCTTTTTTATTTTCTTAATCACTTTGACTTGCTTTTTTGCAGCTTTTTTCATAGGAGCATTGAGACCGTTGGCCAAAAAATAATTCAGCCAAAATGGTTGCGTTTAATTAACAAATGTAATTTGAAAACATTTGAAGCGTTGAAATGCAATTTTTGTTTATGCGCAGAAAGCACTTAGTGCCGCCCGCACACAAACACCAAAAACCGGGTCAACCCAGCTTTTGCTTGCTATTTAATCGCTTGAGAGAGCTCTGTAAGCTGTCCCATTAATTTTTTTAGCACCTCCTTATCTCCGCTGCGCTCTGCCTTTTCTATCTCCTTTATAATACTATGAAGCCTTTCTTTTTGCAATTCCTTAATGTATTGACCGATATAACCTTGCGCCATCTGTCGCACGTCATTTTCGTCATATTCAGAAATTCCATCGTTGAAGCCGAATTCAGTATTGAAATAGATTTTCCTGAGCCGCTCTATAGTAGCATTATCGCCAATATTTGCAAGCATTTGATCAAAAGAGAAGTTAGCCTCCTTACCTTTTCGCAAAACCGAAGAAATCAAAGCCTCCCTGCCAACCCATTCGCTCTCATTCTCTTTATCAAATATCTCCTCCCAAACTTTAGCGCTTCGCATGATTGCACCCAGCATTGAATCTCTTAGGATATCTGAACGTTTTTGAAAATTTGAAGATTTCTCAGCCATTGGAAGATTTTCTTCCGTAAGTTTGCCAGAATTTGAATCCACCGTTTTTAATACGTCATTAACAACTTTTTCTTCCACATCAACCTCGTGCGCTATTTTCTTTATCCAATGAGACTTTTCGATCTGACTTTCAATATGAACAACGTGAGCCAAAACATCCTTTGCAATATTCCTCTTCCCTTCTGCTGAATTCCTATCATGCTTTTTCAAAGCCTGCTCAAAAAAATATTCCATAGCTGGAGTTGATTTTCTAACCGCATCTAAAAGCAGCTCGGGATTTTTCTGCGCCACATCTGCCGCATCTTTTCCGTCAGCCAAAGTCACAATTTTCACATTCACACCTTTTTGCAAGCAAAGGTCAGCGCTTTTTTGCGCCGCAAGCTGTCCTGCACTGTCCATATCAAAAAGCATCGCGATATTTTCGCTATAGCGTTTGAGCATAATTACTTGGTCAGGCGTCAGAGCTGTTCCAGAAACCGCCACCACATTGCCCAATCCTGCTTGCGAAGAAGCAATCACATCCAAATTTCCTTCAACCAAAAGAACATAATTTTTTTGCTTGATTTCATTTTTAGCCAATGACAGTCCGTACAAAACCTTGCTTTTATGATAAACCAAAGATTCTGGAGTATTGATATATTTAGCTTGCGATTCATCCTGCCCCGGAGCCACTCTGGCTGAATATCCAACAACCTTTCCCATAATATCCATAACCGGAAACATGATGCGGTCGCGAAAACGGTCGTAATATCCCGCACCATTTTCTTTTTTCACCAAAAGACCAGTCTTTTCAATTTCATCCAAAGAGTATCCCCTTTGAGATAAAAATTTAAGCATATTATCCCATCCTGCTGGAGCATACCCAAGGCGGAATTTCTGAATATTTTCGTCGTTAATTGCGCGTCCGTGCAAATAATCCATTATTTTTTCTTTCCCGGGTCCTTTCACAAGTTGAGTTTCATAAAATTTCGTAGCCAGCTCCAGCGCATCCAGAATTCTTTTTTTATTATCCCCTGCCTGCTGACCACCCTTGAATTCTTCAAGCTGCACGCCAGCTTTTTCAGCCAAAATCTTCAAAACCTCGCGAAATTCCATGCTTTCAATTTCCTGCACAAAAGAAAAAACGTCCCCTCCTTTGGCACAGCCAAAACAATGATAGATTTGTTTTTCTTCATTAACCATAAAAGACGGGCTTTTTTCACTATGAAAAGGACAGAGCCCCTTCCAATGAGAGCCTGCCTTCGTAAGTCTGACGTATTCGCCCACAATATCCACGATATTGAGCCGTCCTTTGATTTCTTCAACGTTGTTATTCATCCGGTAGTAGAAATTCGAATGGGCTTTGCCCCAAATAAATTTCCATTATTTCCCCAATTACTAATAATCTCAAAATTACTCCAGTAGTGATAAAAGTACAGTATATTTCGAATTTTCACTACCGGATTCATCTATATTCAGACTAAAGAACTTTAGCAAAAAAGGCAAATGCCTTATTGAACAAGGCATTTGCGAAGCTTCTATATTAATTCATTGTAATATTTCTCGAGTCTATCTCGACTATCCAAAACTGGCTTAAGTGAAACTTCTTCAACCAAATTGTCCTTTTCGCTATATCCAAAAGGATTATCCAAATCTTTAATGAAATATATCATATAGATCAAAATGAAACTTATGAAAGCCACGAAGAAAACGCTTTCGTAAAAAGGATTCATCTTTATGAACACCAAACCAAAAACAAGAATGGAAGTTATTATTTCAGCAATTGCATAACCCGTTCCCAGGAAAGAAGTTTCTCTGATGGTATGAATCCTATTTATTATTTTCCTGATTGTATTTTGTTCTTGCTTTAACCGGGAAATGAAATTTGCCTGTGTTTGAGATTCAAATGCAAGAAAATCATCATTAAACGAAAGTAATTTTGCCATCAAATTCCCTGTCCTTTCTTTTTTATGAAACCATCCTATAAGCATTTCATTGAACTGCAATAGTTTTTTCAGATAGGCTTTCGCTTCTGGGCTTTTCTTATTTTTATAAATAATAAGTCCTTCATCAGCCATCGTTTCAATGCAAGCAGACAAGTCTCCTGGCAACTTTTCACTTTCCTTATAATCAACCAGTGTTCCAGAAATCAAAAAACCAATCAAAAATATATTGGCTGAAATAATCGCCGTAAAAAGTGCATTCAATGTCAAAAATTCATATCCATAGTAATGCACAACATATTTCAATAGAACAATGGCCACAACAAAAGGCAGCGTTTTGAATGCCAATTTCCATTTTGAATGAATCGCTATTTTATTTGTAAGTTTGTGTAACATGATATAAAAAGTATTCCTTGGTAATTCTGACTTATTGAATAGTGTAATTTGTTCAATGCGGAGGGGAGAGGATTCGAACCTCCGATACCTTTGACAGTATGCCACCTTTCCAAGGTGGTGCACTCGACCACTATGCGACCCCTCCTAATCTGTATAAAGTATTTTGTATTATGTATAATGCATGAATTCGAACCCATACATTATACTTTCTACAAAATACATTATACATGCAATCTTAGATTTCCTTCATTCCTACGAATCTGATTTTTTCTTCATCTGGAACGCGTCCCATAATAAGAACTGCTTTATCACCTGAGGATAAAATTCCTTTTTTCTTAGCATCTTCAATAAGCCAGTCAATATCTTCGCGGAACACACCACCTTTTTCATATAATTTCGACTTAACTCCCCAAACGAGAGCTAACTGATTATATGTTTTTTTGTTGTTAGTGACAACCAATATTTCTTGTTCAGGCCTGAAATGTGAAATAATTCTAGCAGTGTTTCCTCCAGCGCTTCCGGCTACGATAGCCTTGGCTGAAATATGTTTAGCCAGTTCATAAGCTCCAAATAAAAGCTGTTTCAAATCGTCTTGCATATTAAGCGGAAGCGCATGCTTCACGTCGTCATATGGAGAAGCTTCGGTATTTTCAATGATATCTTTCATTGTGCGCACGCTCTCCACTGGATATTTTCCTGAGGCGCTTTCACCTGAAAGCATCACGGCGTCGGCATGGTCAACAACTGCATTCGTCACGTCGCTCACCTCAGCTCGAGTTGGACGAGGATTTACAATCATGCTGTCTAGCATTTGTGTTGCCACGATTACAGGTTTACCAGCATCCAAACTTTTTTTCACAATTTGTTTTTGCAAAATTGCAACTTTTGTTCCTTCAATTTCAATTCCAAGATCTCCTCGCGCCACCATGATTGCATCAGTATGCTCAATGATGTCATCCAAGTTTTTAATAGCTTCCTTGCGTTCTATTTTTGCAATAATTTGCGGCAAATCATTTTCGCGGCCTAAAATATTTTTCATCATGTCGCGCAAGCTTTCGATATTTGCACCACTAGAAACAAATGACATCGCCACAAAATCAACATTCTCTCCCAAAACAAATTTCAAATCCTTCTCATCTTTTTCCGTAATAGGACTTATTTGCAATTTTGCATCAGGAATATTCACGCCTTTATGATTCTTTACTAATCCACCATCAATAACTTTCGTTGTCAAAACTCCGTCAGATTTTTGCTCCACCAATAATTTCATCAGACCATCTTCGATCAAAATTTCATTTCCAATCTCAATATCATCAACAATCTTCGGCACATCCAAAAGAAAACTTCCTTCGCCAAGTTTTTGAGAACTGTTTTTTATTGATTCGATATCGCTCACCAAAATAGTGGCGCCATTTTTCATTTCAACTGGTGTATCAACCAGGGTTCTAATACGTGGACCTTGAAGGTCAGCCAAGATTCCAACGGAAATTCCCATTTCCTCGGATAATTCGCGAATAATTTTTATCACGTTTCCATGCCACTCATGGCTACCATGTGAAAAATTGAGACGTGCCACATTCATACCGTTTTCAATCATCTGCTTCAAAACTTCTTTTGAATCGGAAACAAGTCCTAATGTTGCTACGATTTTGGTTTTTTTGTTCATATATATGTTTAAAAACAAATTAAGCTATATTACTATAATATGCTGGTATTAATTGCAGAGCAAGCTAAACTAAAATTAATTCAGATAGCAGTACATTGTCATCCTCAGCTTGACTTGGAATCCAAGGCCTTGCCCAAGCCCTGGATTCCCTGCCCACCGGACAGGCAGGCCGATTTTTCGGGAATGACATGGGGCAGATCCTCGCGACAAACTAAAAAGAAAAACGGACAACCCCGAGAGGCTACCCGTTTCCTTAACTACTCTATAATATCACAATTTTATCTTCTCGGCAAGTTCTCCCACAATCGGAAGATTCTTCATTTCTCCTGAAAATACGTTGATAATTCCAATTATGCTTAAGACTATTACGAGAAGAGCAATTATTGGTCCAAATGGAAGGATTGAGAGAGCCCAGCCAGCCAAAAGAATAAGGCCTTGCTTGGTATGAAACTCAACAAATTTGGAATCTTTCTTGACCAAAAGAGGAATAACAACCAAAACGCCAAGATAACACAAAAGTGCCCACATTTTGTTCTCTTTGGCATCTTTTTCTTCAATTGTTTGAGTTTTTTCTTCTGCATGTGAAGATTGTTCAGTTGTCTGCTCTTTTTTTTCTTCTTCCATATGAATTATTTTTTTAAATTATATCTTTTATTAATACGCGCTTATACTAATAATATTTTACGGGTCATACGCAATACATGATTCGGTTAATTAAAGTTAGTGCCATATGTATTGTTTTTTTTGCTATCCTGTTTCCTTTTTCGAGCACGCTTTTGGATAAAATACTCACTATCCAAAAGCTCAAGGGATACTGTCGTAGCCCGTCTCGCCTCGGTTCGCCGAGGTCGGACTATTGGCCGAAAATGAAAACAGGGTAGCAAAAATGATAGAATCATGTATTGCGCCATCCTATCATTAAAGGATTTCTTCTATTTCTCTCAAGATATCCTCCGGAATCGGATTATTTTTCGGGCTGACTCCCGGATAGCGCCAAGCACTGATGATAATCAGCTTTTTAGGCATTAGCCTCATTAGCTTTTTAGCTTGCTCACTTGTTTGAAATTTCGTGTACTGCGCTTCCAGTTTTTTCATTTCTAATTCATCCTTTTCAGAAATCATTTCGTTTTTAGCAGTAAACGGCCCTTTCCCGCGTAGCTGATACATCACCCATATTTCCTGATTCCAACTTTCTTCTATAGATTTTTCAGAAGAAAGTTGCCTCGGCGAAGCTTTAGCGAAGACGGGCATTCCCCATTTTGGCTTAATTCCCTTTTGAATATTGCCAACAGGAACCATTACTGCAATAGTGTTTTCAACAATCCCATTCTCAACTCTTTTCGGATTTCTGATCACGCCCAGAACTTTCTGTTCAGACAATCCATAAAAATGCATCTTCTCAGTGACATGCGCCGTCCATTGATATTTATCAGTATTTTTCGGTGTTTTCCATTGCATAGGAATTAGGAGTTAGCAAGTAGGAATTAGGTGGTAGGAATTATAGGAATTAAATTTTTAGTTTCACATGTTTAATTTAATTATAACAAACAAAAGCCATCAGCAACAACCGGCGGCTTTTTCTTTTGTATTTTGTATTTTGTATTTTGTATTTTCTGAGAAGCTAAAAAGCTAAGGCCTAAGAAGCTGACTTCGCATCCGTTCCCCTCAATCTCGCAATACGTTCTTCAATTGGTGGATGAGTTGAGAAAAGTTTGGAAATTTTCTTACCCTTGAATGGATTAGAGATGTAGAGATGCGCTGTGGCGCGATTTGCTGCCTCTAAGGGTTCCCGATCTGAAGAAATCTTTTCAAGCGCCCTAGCGAGCCCTTCCGGGTGACGAGTAAGCAATGCAGCACTGGCGTCAGCTAGAAATTCACGTTTGCGAGATATAGCCAATTGGATAAGCATTGCAGCAAGCGGAGCTAAAAGCGAAAGCAAGATGGCCGCAATCATAAGCAATGGATTGGAATCCTCGTCATTATCCCTTCCCCAAAAAGCCCAGTGTTGAAACCAATCAGCAATGAGTGCCACAAATCCAACCAGAACGACGACAACTGTCGAAAGTAAGATATCACGATTGCCGATGTGCGAAAGTTCATGCGCCAAAACCCCTTCCAATTCTATCTTTTCCAATTTGTCCAAAATTCCTGTTGTCACACAAATAACACCGTGCTGCGGGTCGCGACCAGTAGCAAAAGCATTCGGAGCGCTATCTTCAATAATATAAATTTTTGGAGAAGGAAGACCTGCTGTTATGCAAAGATTTTCAACCAACAAATATAGTTCGCGTGCGCTTTCACGAGTAACTTCCTTGGCCCCAGACATGGAAAGAACAATCTTGTCGCTCCACCAATAAGATCCGAAACTCATAATGGTCGAAAAAATAACAGCGATGTATAAAATCGTACTATTGCCCATGGCTTGGGCAAAAAAATACCCAACTCCGATAACGAATATTAAAAAGCCTGTGATATAAACCCAGGTTAGTCGCATGTTTCTGTCAGCTTCTGTATATAATGTTGCCATACTAGATAAATTTAAATTCTGAAACTATTTTATTAAACAAATCCCTGTCCAAACTTGAATCTTCATTAAAATGGTACTCTTCCAGCGAAAAAATCTTTCCACCAAACTGCCAAATAACAACTTCCCTTTCTCTTCCGTCAGTATCCTTCACATCTCCGGTTCTAATTCCGAGCCTTCCGCCAATATCTCGCTGAGACCAAGTTTCATTCCATTCTATACCCATTTCTTTGAGTTCATCTTTAAGCGAAGTATTGTCGCCAACGTTTTTGATATCTACATAAATAGCAGACGAGAGTGAATCTGAACCCTTTGGAGAGAGATTGCTTTTTTTGAGCGTTACAAGGTGCTCGCTTCCATCTTCATTTTTTTGAAGTGTATATTCTGAAGGGTATTTAATTTCGAATCCATTATTTTTGTCAGTATAAATGCGCCAATTTGTGATTCCTTTTTCAGAATTGTTATATAATTCTCCTTTTGCACTATTGGCAGCCATGAGTAGATTTTTAGTCACATGAACACCTGCAATATTTGAAATATGAGTCAGGTCAATGAAGAGATAAGCTGAAAAAGTCACAGCAGCAACAATAAACATGATAAAGAAAATTATTGCTAAAGCAATGAAGCTCTCGCCTTCTTTTGAGTGACAATCCTCGGACATTTTTATTTACACCATTAAATTCAGCTGTAAACTTACCAACGCAGCAGGATTTAAGAACGGTATATTTTTTATTTTAGTTAGAATTGCACTGTAACGTTTTCCCTCTCGGATTCTTCAGCCGCAAAAAATTCTCTTTTGGTAAAATTAAGCATGCCAGCAATCATATTTGTTGGGAATGTTTGAATTTTAGTATTGAAGTCACGAACATTGCCGTTGTAAAAGCGCCTTGAGGCTTGAATTTTATCCTCAGTGTCCGTAAGCTCCCTTTGAAGTTCCAAGAAATTTTGATTAGCTTTCAAATCAGGATAGTTTTCACTAACTGCAAACAAAGATTTCAAAGTCCCACTCAGCATGTTTTCTGCCTGTTCTTTTTCCCCGGGAGTTTGAGCTCCCATAGCAGCCGTTCTGGCTAACGTTACCTTTTCAAGTAATTCTTTTTCGTGTGTAGCATACCCCTTAACGGTATTGATCAAATTTGGAATCAAATCATATCGCCTCTTAAGCTGAACGTCAATATCACTCCAAGCTTCATCCACGCGGTTTTTTAATGTAACAAGGCTATTATACATTCCTATAAGTGCCAAGATGAGTACAGCCGCTACAATTAATCCTATAATCATATTTTTATTGCCAAAGCGGTGCCAGAAAATCTGCCGCAGCTATGGTTATTTTTAGTAGTTTTATTATAACTCAAAATTTAAACAAACTCAAACAGCAGCTAAAAGCTCTAATAATTTTAATACGTTGGCCAAGCTAATATTGTTTCAGATAAAATTACGCTTAAAGTAGTAGGACTATGCTATAATGAATTTGTAATCTTTAATGTAAATTTATGAAATTTATTGTGCCTTATGCCGTTTTCATTATCCCTATCTTAGTGGGCATCCTTATACAAGCAGTTAAATTTGTTTTATACAGCCTTAAACATGGATGGGATATCCGCTATGCATTTACTCATGGACATATGCCATCCGCACACACTGCATTTGCAATTTCACTAATGACCTCAATAGGTTTTTATGAAGGGATTCACACCGGAACCTTTGCCGTGGCAGTCGCCCTAGCATTTTTAATTATTGATGATGCAACCCGTCTTCGCATGCACCTGGGAGACCAAGGAAGATACCTCAATATGCTTATTGAGCAGCTTAATATTAATGAAAAACAATTTCCTCGACTTAAAGAACGGATGGGTCATAGAGTTAGCGAAGTTATTGTTGGAGGAATTGCGGGCTTTGTTCTTACATTTATCTTTATTCAAATCCTTAGATAAATATTTTTTGCGGTTTATATTAAAAAAGCGGATCATGCGCAATTCATGATTTTACAGGTAATGACATCAGACCAGTGTTTTGTGCAACTTTTTTGCTAGCCCGTTTTATTTTTCGGCCAATTGATACGAGAGTATCTCTGAGCTTTTGGATAGTGAGTATTTTATCCAAAAGCGTGCTCGAAAAAGGAAATGGGCTAGTAAAAAAAATAGAAACTTATTGCTAATATTAATTCAAGCGCAGCCATGTATTGCGTGTGACCCTAAAAGCTCCTTAAGGAGCTTTTTAATTACATTCTTTGAAGTTCTTCTTCGATGACTTTGCGGTCATTCCAAGGAATTTTTTTGTTGCCGACAATCATGCTTTCCTCGGCGCCCATTCCGGTCACTGCTATAATATCTCCCGATTGCGCAATATCCAGAGCTTTTCTTATGGCTTCTCGCCGGTCAGGAATTTTCCAATAATTCTCTCCTTCGTTCTTATTTTTTATTCCAATTGCTACTTCTTCAATAATTTTGAGTGGATCTTCATGGTACGGTTCATCATTTGTTATGATCACAAATTCAGCAAAGCGTGAAACGACTTCGGCCATCAAAGGACGTTTCCCACGATCACGATCTCCGCATGATCCAAAAACTGAGATGATTTTAGCATCAGACTTTTTCACGCTCGCCAAAAATCCGTACAGTTTTTCCAATGAATCAGGCGTCAAAGCAAAATCAACGATAATATTAAGCCCCTTATCGTTCGCTACGCTTTCCAATCGCCCCGCTACGCCCTTTATTTTTTCCAGCGCCTCTTTTATCGTTTCCAAGTCAATGCCCTCACTAAGAGCCACGCATGTTGCTCCAAGGGCATTCTCAACGTTGAATAAAGCTGGGAGATGAACCGCGAATTTCGAATCATGAATCATGAACTCACTGCCTTCAATTCCCAACCTTATATTTTCAGCCTGAACGACTTCGATTTGCTGATTACTAGTTGCTAGTGACTGGTTACCCGTTGTGTATCCATATTTACTGCCAACATTAAAATCCAAAAATTCCTCAGGATTCTCCATGTCTAGATTAACTATGAATTTGCCTGAATTTTTACTGACAATTTCGAATAATTTTTTCTTAGCTCTTCGATATTCCTCGATTGTTTTGTGATAATCCAAGTGTTCGCGCGTAACATTTGTGATTACCGCGGTTTTATATTTAACACCCCAAACGCGATGCTGATCAAGAGCATGCGAGGAAGTTTCCAATACTAAATACTCGCAACCTTCTCTTACAGCCATCGCTGCAAATTTCTGCACAGCAAAAGAAGATGTAGTTGTGTAATGCGAAAGGTTTTTTTCTTCGACTCCATTAATCCTGAAATTTATAGTTGACGCCATGGCAACTTTTTTTCCAGCTTCTTCCAGTATTCTTGTAATCATCTGAACAGTGGTCGTTTTTCCATCCGTTCCAGTGACTCCGATGACTTTCAATTTTTTTGTTGGAAAACCATAGAAAAGATTAGCCGCAATTGCTTGCAGTAAATGATAAAGGTTTTTGAGAGATTGCGGAACTAACTGCTTGATTGTATACATAATTTTGAATTTCGAATTTTGAATTTCGAATCAATTTTTAATGACTGAATTTCTAATGTTTCAAACATTAGATCATTCGAATTTCATTCAAAATTAAAAATTAAAAATTCAAAATTTTAACTAGTTTCTAAATCTTTCCACTATCGCTTTCGCTCTCTGCAATCCCCTATAAAGCGCATACGCACGAGAGTTCACAACTATATCGAAACTTCCAGGAAACTCAATGGGTTTCATATGCGGAGAAAATCCAAGCTTAAAATTTGTAATTCCTACCAAATCACTATGCATTTGATGAGAAGTTCCAGGAGTCTGTACTCCTCCAAAATCATAGAACTCACATCCCTTTTCTTTTGCATCCAAAATAGCCTGCCATTGCAACAAGAATGGAGCCATCACGTTCCGATGTTCATTGCCAGATGCCCCATGCAAATAAGTTGCATATTTACCATAATATAAAACCAAGTTGGAGGCGATTATTTTTCCTTCATACTCAGCTACATAAATTTTGAGAATTTCCGCAGGAAAACTTTCCAGCATCTTTCGATAATAATTCTCTGGATGAGTAGCAATGCCATTACGAACAGCCATTTCATTAGTAAGTCTCAAAAATTCCTCAACATATTTATCCTTTTCTTCGCCAGTGGCTAGTGACGAGTGACTAGTCACTATAACTCTTTTCTTTTTAGCCACTCCAATATTGTAGCGTGTTTTTGGTTTCATTTCGGCAAGCAGGTTTTCTGGATTCTTTTCAATATTGATGACAAATATTTCCTTGGGTTGCATATCGTGAGGAGCTCTCACTATTTTCTCTGAAACATTTTCTTTTATAAATTCCAAAACATTATTATTGGCAGGTTCAATCCTGATCCATCCAATCTTATTTTTTTTAGCCAATTCAATCATTTCTCTCATTTCATCCTTGATTCGTACTTCATGATTCATGATTCTTATCACGGGTCCCCTTGGCAAGTAAAAATACTTTCCAACTATAGGAAGTGTGTGCTCTAAGATGCTGGCGGAAAAATTATTCTCTTCAATATAAAATGTATTCTTACCGGCATTTTCTTGAAATTTTCTCCATTCTTGAGACTGCAAAAAACCTCCATCGAGGGAGTTTCTTTGGATGAAATTAAAGTTTTTCATTTCATCTGACATGCTCATATTGTAACAGCAAGCCAGAAAAAATAAAAGGTATTAAACCTTTCGGTATCTGCGCTCCTGCCCGCATTGCTTCGCAAAGCGTTGCAGGCGGGCGCTCGATAATAAAAGTTCAGAAAAATATAAGGGGCGTTAGTCTTTGATACAGCGGACAGGAGCTCCAGCCCCCCTATTAGTGAATGTGGCTGCCTGCACAAGTGTAGGAGAAACAGTTCCCATCCAACTGTTCGTAGCTCCTCTTGTTGTTCCTGTCCAAAGAAAAACTGACTGCGGGGCATTTATAATAGTTCCGCTATTGAAACGACGATAGCTAGTTGGAACCAGTTTGAGCGTGGTATTATATGCCGCATCGAGGCAGTTCAATGTGCATGTCTTTATACCAGCAGCTTCAACAAATTTATCCCATTCTCCTCCAACATTACCGGTTGGCAAACGATACCCATCTGGACAAGGATTATTGATGCCTGCCACTCCTTGCCAAAGAACAAGTGAGTAGTCTGGACCAGTTCCATTATACCAATACCAATTTAGCAGCATATTTGATATTAAAAATTTGTCTCCTGGCGTAATGGATGATGATGGAGCTGCGGCAGTAGCACTATTAGAGATTTGATGTTGGTCAGCGCCTCTTCCCCATTGGAAATACCATCCGCGTCCGTTAACATTATTAGCTGTACTTTTCGCGCCCAGATTTCGGTCCAGCCAGCATCTTCCATCTTCAGCAAGGACTTCATCGTATGTTATTGTTGAGTCTGCCTTGTCCTTGATTCCCGTTTCTCCACAATGATCAGTTCCCACCTTAACAGCCCTTACAGTATTTTTATAAGTTCCAACGGATTTAATATTCGCAATTGAAGTTACTGATTCATCACAGTTGTTTATTGGTACATCACTTCCAGCGCTATAAAACTTAAGTTCGTATGACATACCGGTACCTACATCTTCCTTTACAGTCGCTTCTCCATTGGTTACAACGCATTTCCCCGGAAAAGCATTGTTTATTCTGTTTTGTTCAACTTCAAGAACTTTATTGATTTTATTTATAGCTAATTGCACACCACTATCAGCAATTTGGAAAGCTTGCGCGGAAGATTGAGATGCGCCAGCACTCTTTTTTTCCAAAATCGTTACTGTTGAAATGGTTCCGACAATAGCAAACATCATTGCCAAAATAACAAGTGAATAAGCCAGAATAGAACCTTGGGCTTTTTGTATTTTCATACTGGAAAACTTAAAGATAATTTATGTTTTTGTTTAGAAGATTTTTCTTCATTGTTAAAATTATACCATGCTTTTGCAAAATAAAGAATTAAAAAAAGACCTCGCAGTAGCAAAGTCTTTTTTATCTTCAGTAGTCATCACTTTCTGCCTAAATTTTTCAAGGCTAACTTTACCCGCTCGCCAACATCCTGAATACTTTGAGGAATAATCTTAAGTGTTTCGCGCGCTTCAGACACGGAGTACCCCATGGCTACCAATGCTTCCAATGCATCCGTATCATTCGTAACTTGCGCTCTTTCATGTGCGGGGATATCAACAATTTTATTTTTCAATTCCAGAATAACCCGCTGAGCAATCTTTTTTCCGACTCCCGAAACTCGTGTCAAAATAGTTGCGTCCTCATTAAGCACGGCAGTCCTCACTGTTTTAGGATCAGCAATTGTTAATATTCCGATGGCGGCCTTGGGCCCTATTCCCGAAATTCCAATCAGGAGTTCAAACATTTCAAGCTCATCCAATTCCAGAAAACCATACAAGGCAAGAATGTCCTCACGAACATATGTGTGAGTATACAGTTCAACTGATTGTTTGCCTGCAATCATACCAAAGGTATGCATAGTAACAAAAACCTTATATCCTATGCCATTCACATCAATAACCACATAAGAATCCTTCAAAAAATCAACTTTTCCGTTTAACTTTGCAATCATTTTATATTACCGTTTATTTATTAAGAGTGACAACCAAAATGGGCCGATTGACGAATCTTTTTGGGATACCAAAACAATTTTGCAATTAGGTTTTATCGCCGACCATTGCTTTTATTTCTTCATATAGCTGGAGCGGCGGCGGCATCAGGAATAATTTCTTGAACAGGTTCTGGTATTGGTTCTGGTTCTTTAAAAAATTCAGCTTTACAATCCTGAGTTGGCATCGGATCAAGATTCTTATTTTTGTTGCTTCTAGCCCATTCTTGGACTCCTTTTTCCCAATTTTTAAATTGCGAGTCCCTCTTTGGGTCTTTTGGATAATCACCTTGCGGATCATCTTTATTCACATAATACAAAATATTATGAATCTCTCCGAAAGATTTTTCATCCCTTCTGTCTTCGGGGCAAGTGTCATTTGCGATGCAATATTCTCCATTATCTTTATCTTTTTCTTTCTTGCAAACTTTGACGTCCTCTTTAATATCCTGCTCTCCGAGAAGCACCGGTTTTTTTATTTCCTCATCTTTTTCGTATTCAGGAAATTTTTCAACGGCGTAATTCACAAGAACCTGATTCATGAAATTTCTCCACATAGGAGCAGCCACAACGATAGCATCTGCGCCGATTTTCATGGAAGAATTGTCATTATTTCCAGTCCAGACTCCAGCAACCAGAGATGGAGTATATCCCATAGCCCAGCCATCTCTGAACTCATTAGTTGTTCCAGTTTTTGCCGCTACAGGTCTATCTGTGAATTTAAAGGGATTATTATCACCAAATACTGGCGCTCTATATTCATTGGTTGACATAATATGATCCAACATTGCTACATATTTCTCATCAATAACACGCTGTCCATCCGTCTGCTTATATTGCTCCAGCGTGGCACCGTCCTTATCTTCAACTTTCAAGATTGCTGTCTTATCGCGATGCACGCCACCTGCTGCCAGTGCCCCATAAGCATTCACATGATCGATCAATTTAACCTCGCCGCCGCCAAGAACCAACGAGAGACCATAGCGGTCAGGCTGATTTAATCCCGAGATCCCCAGCCCTTTCGCCAAATTAATGGAGTCCTTAACGCCCGCAAGATATAGAGTCTTTACAGCTGGAATATTTAGAGACATAGCCAAAGCATTCTTCATCTGTAATGGTCCGTGAAAAGATCCGTCATAATTTTGCGGACTGTAATCCTGTTCAGAATCTGAAGAAAAATTTGTCGGCACGTCATAAAGCAAAGTTTCAGGAGTATAACCCTTCGTAAAGGCTGTCAAATATACATACGGCTTAAAAGAAGAACCTGGCTGGCGATTCGCCAAAGCAACATTAACCTGCCCATCAATCGATTTGTCGAAATAATTCTTTGATCCCACCATCGTTAAAATTTGTCCCGTCTTGGGATCAGAAGCTACCAGAGCTGCATTCGTTGCTTTGTTTGCTATATTTTTTTCAGCTCCTTCAGTCACTACTTTTTCAGCTATTTGCTGCATATTCCAATTAAGCGTGGTGTAAACTTTCAAACCTCCTTGTTCAACAGCTTGCTCTCCATATTTATTTACCAAATAATCTTTAACATACATCACAAAATGCGGCGCAGAGATATTATTCTGCTTTGGAGTTATTGTTGCTAAAATATCCACACTTTTTGCCTCCTGAGATTGTTCAGGAGTGATGTAACCCTGGGAAGCCATCCGATCGAGAGCAGTTTCCTGTCTCGCCTTAAGACCATCCGTATGCACACCAAAAGGTGAATAGTATGTTGGAGCATTTGGAAGACATGCAAGCAAAGAAGCTTCAGCAAGTGTTAAATCCTTGGCTGATTTTTCAAAGAAAGTTTGTGCTGCAGCTTCAATGCCATATGCACTTGAGCCATAAGGAATTTGATTAAGATACATACTCAAAATCTCATCTTTAGAATAACGCTGTTCAATTTCCAGAGCTAAAATTAATTCTTTAATCTTTCTAGTCAAAGTTTTTTCCGAAGTAAGAAGTGACTGCTTTACTAATTGCTGAGTAATAGTTGAACCGCCTTGAGCCTTAGCACCCTTGGCCACATCCTTAAGCGCACTGCGAATAATTGAACTGACAACAATTCCATTATGTTCATAAAATCCTTGGTCCTCCAAAGAAATTGTCGCATATTTCACATTGTCAGGAATCTGTTCAAATGAAATGATGGTTCTTTTTTCATCGCCATGTACATCATAAAGCAAATGCTCGCCAGTGCGATCATAAATTTTCGTAGACTGCGCAACCAAACGAGTGTTCACGTCGTTAGGATTCGGAAGGTCTTTTGAAAAATAAATAAAGAGTCCGATGGTAAATAAGATTCCCACTCCAAAAAGATAAAGGGATATCCTACCAACAATCTTCCATTTATCTTTACTCGAAATACTTTTGAAATTTTTCGATATGAATATTGGTTTCATAATAAAAAGCTAAATAAACTAATAGTTACAAAGAACTTTTTGTTTACTTATTATATACTTATAGAGCCTTTTTTCAAAGCTGCTACAGTATACACGAAATATTTATTTTATCAAGAGTTTTTGTTTTCTCAATTTAATTAAATATTCAAAAAGATTTGGCAAAACTAATTATTTTTTAATATTTGCTCGTAAAGTTTTAAATATTCTTTTGCCATAGCACTGCTATCAAAATTATCCTCAGCAATTTTTCGACAGATTCTTCTATCAAAAGAATTAATCGAGTGAACAGCATTTACCAATTCTTCAACGTTTTGCGAAAAAAATCCTATTTTTGGATTTTCAAGGCATTCAGGAAAAGGATCCATTGCGGTTCCAATCACGGGAGTTCCGCACGCCAATGATTCAATAACTGTAAGTGGACAAACTTTAATATTTCTTCGAATTGGAAACAAGAGAGCTTCCGCTCCGCTTAGATATCTAAAGATTTCTTCCTGTGAAGCCTCCCCCATGTTAACAATATTCGAGCTCAGAAAGGGTTTGATTTTCTCATTGTAATATTCCTGCCTTTCTTTAGAATTTCCTATTCGTCCGAAAATTAATAGCTTTTTATTAGTACGGTTTGCTATTTCTATTGCTATATCAATTCCCTTTGGCTGCGTCAACCTTCCGATCGCTATCAAATATTTACCTTTTTCATATGATGGAGTGATTTTTGAAACCTCAACTCCATTCCTTATGATACAAGAAACGTCGAAATCTTTTTTATGACTCTCAGATAAAGCTACTGTGAAAATCCCTGCTTTTGCAATTTCGCTAAATTCAGGATCAGACATCTTATTATGAAAAGTCAACACGCAAGGTTTTTTAGAAGCTTGTCCTACCAAGCTTGCATATTTTTGTGAGTGCAAATGAATAATATCAAAATCTGATTCATGCTTGATTACCTCCATCTGACTTTTTATCCGAAGCATGCGCCTCTCATCAGAACTTTGGAGTGAATTTTTCATTTCCCAAAGACTTTGAGTCAAAGTATGTACATGTTTTGCTTCAGTGATCCAATCAGCAGGCGCAAAAAGAGTCACGTCAATATTCATCTTTAAAAGTGCGTTTGTTAAATTCTTGGTTACAACTTCAGGTCCGCCAGTTTGTCCAAATGGCGGCGCTACCATTGCAATTGAAAGTTTTTTTTTCATTTGAGTAATTCACTTATTGTTTCAAAGTTTTCCTGCTTAGTTTTTTCATCACCCAAAAAAGTAACGAGATCTATGCCAGGACATGTATTCATCTCAATAAAATAAGGCCTCCCATCGTTATCAAAAATAAAATCCAAAGAATACTGTGCGTTTGGAAAAACAGAAATTTTATTGTTGATTACCTTAATCATTTCTTTCATACACTCCGGAATTTTTTCCTTCGGGATCATTTTGCCAGTTGCACCTTGATGTAAGTTAGTAAAAAGTGATCCGGCGGCTGCTATTCGCGAAAGAGCATAAGCCATTTTTCCTCCTTGATAAACCAGTCTGATATCTGATACTTCATCTTTTGGTGAAAAGCCAGGAATTCCTTTTTCGCTCGTAATAAATTCTTGAACTAAAACTGGATAGGTATACTCACCTGAAAATGCATTGCTAATTTCTCCAATAAAAATACCAAAACCACCACTTCCATATAGCGGCTTGATAACGATCTTATCAGTTTTATTCTGAGATATGGCTAATTCTAATTCATTTTTATTATTTGCAATCCTAGTAAGAGGCATGAACTCGCCAAACATCGCATATTGCGAAAGTTTACTATTAAAAGTGGCACGGAAAAGAGGATCATTAAACAGCCGCGTTTTTTGTGCAATCTTCAACTTGAAATCTAACAAAGAATAATCATACTTGCTAAGAACTTTATCATATATCAAATCAGCTGAAATTTCGCTTTGCACCTTCCTCCATGTACCATCAGAAAATGTCCATCCTTTCGTAAATATATTCTTTTCCAAATCATACCATTTTACGCTTGCACGATATAGTCCAATATTTGCTCGTTCGGCCCGCCGCATCCAATCCTGAATTGCAAGCCTTGTGCCTTCGTTCGTGATTGGAATTTCTTTTTCCCAATCATCTCCTGCATACATAATTACAATATTTTTATTCATATATTTTTATCAACTTAAAGTAACCTTCAAATCTTCATTCTTTTGAACCAAATAGTCAAGCATCATTCCAGATATATCAACTCCTGTTAGCATTTGACATCTTGGGAAAAAACATGGGAAATTCGCTTCAATTAAATAATGTTCTCCATTTCTATCTATTAAAATATCAACCCCTCCGAATTCAAAGCCTCTAGC
>LBTS01000004.1 GCA_000992165.1 Candidatus Moranbacteria bacterium GW2011_GWC2_37_8
TTTAAAAGATATTATCCTAGCCTCTGGTGATTCACTGCCAACCCTTTCAGGAAAAACAGTTTCAGGAAAAAGATTAAATTTGAACAACGCATATCAATTGGCTATAAAAATTGCGACTCCAACCGCCCTGCCCGCAGGAGGAACTTATGCTTCTACTCAATCGGTAACGCTCTCTTCATCCACAACTGGCGCGGACATCTTCTATACTTTAGATGGAAGCCAACCATCCATTTCTTCAACAAAATATACCATTCCAATCAGTGTGACGGACACTGCGACATTAAAATCGATTGCAGTGAAAGACGGAATGACTGACAGTGAAATCTTTTCGTCCTCATACATTATCAACATTCCGCAGATTGTTACCCTGCCAGACCCAATTGAAACAGCCAAAGCTGCTGATTTTGACCTATATCAAAAATATGATGGATATTTGAAATATGAAAAAGGCCAGAAATACAAAAAATATGAAAAAGCCAAAGAAAAATATGGCTTCAAAAATTCAGCAGAAAAATCAAAATATAAGCAGGCATATAACAATTTCAAACTATTCAAGAAAAATCCAGTCAAATATCCCAAATTCGCACTCCTGATCAAGGAATACAAGAAATATAAAAAGTATCAGGAGCAGCTCGCTCCCCTGTCTAAATATTCAAAATATAGCAATTATAGCAAAAAGGAATATTCCAATTACAAATATTTCAGTTCCGTCGAGTTCAAAGCGGGATATGAAAGATACTTAATGTATTAATCGATTTTTTCCGATTATTATGTTATCATATATGCATTAAATCTTGATATAAATAAAATCATGAAAATCTTAGTGACGGGCGGTGCCGGATTTATTGGATCACATTTGTGCAAAAGATTGCTTGAGGAAAATCATGAAGTTCTTTGTGTGGATAATTTTTTTACCGGAAGTAAAAAAAATATCATTGAACTGCTAAAAAATCCGAGATTTGAGCTTTTGCGGCATGATGTGACATTCCCTCTTTATGTTGAGGTTGATCAAATTTATAATCTTGCTTGCCCAGCATCTCCGGTGCATTATCAATTCGATCCTGTTCAAACAACCAAAACATCGGTTCATGGTGCGATCAACATGCTCGGTCTTGCCAAACGCACACGAGCAAAAATCTTGCAAGCATCAACTTCAGAAGTATACGGTGATCCCGAAGTGCACCCTCAACCAGAATCATATTGGGGCAAAGTGAATCCTATCGGAATTCGTTCTTGCTATGACGAGGGAAAACGCTGCGCTGAAACTTTGTTTTTCGATTATTTCAGGCAACATAAAGTTAACATCAGAGTGATTCGCATTTTTAATACCTATGGACCGAACATGAATCCACATGACGGTCGTGTTGTTTCAAATTTCATTGTTCAAGCACTTAACAATGAAGATATAACCATCTATGGGGATGGCTCACAAACGCGCAGTTTCCAATACGTAGATGACCTCATTGAAGGGATGATAAGAATGATGAATAATCAAAATAATTTCGTTGGACCGGTTAACATTGGAAATCCAGTCGAATTTACCATCAAAGAACTTGCTGAAAAAATAATTTCCATGATTCCCGAAAGCACCAGCAAAATCATATTCAAAGATCTCCCGCAAGATGATCCGCGACAAAGAAAACCAGACATTTCAATTGCAAAAAAAGAATTGGATTGGGAGCCAAATGTACAACTAGAAGAAGGACTCACTAAGACAATTGAATATTTCAAAAAAATTGCATAGAAAGTGAAAGGCTCCAACCGTTATGGTTGGAGCCTTGTTTCTTTGCTTCCAAAGATTATGCGTGCGGCAGATATCAAGATCTGCCGATACTGGAATACTCGAAGCCCAACTCTCTCATCTTTTGGGGATCGAATATGTTTCGCCCGTCTACAATTTTAGCTGTTTCCATGAGCAACTTCACATTGCTCATATCAGCCTGCTTGAAGCAATTCCATTCGGTCACTATCAAGAGGATTTCAGCTCCCGCAGCTGCTTCGTACATATCCTTGCAGCAGGTTATTTTATACTTCAAAGGCTTCGGCACAGTTGCCACTGGGTCAAAAACCCGAACCAGTGCACCTTCTTCGATGAGTGCGTTGATCACCTTGATCGAGGGTGCATCGCGCACATCATCTGTTTCAGGCTTGAAAGCGACACCCCAAACTGCAATCGATCTGTTTTTGAGTGTCATGATTGCCATTTCTTCGACTTTGCGCATGAAGAAATGGATTTGAGATTCGTTGACGTCAACAACTGCTTTGAAAATCAAGGGGTCGATGCGATGATGTTCGGCGATGGAGATTATGCTTTTTGTATCCTTAGGAAAACATGAGCCGCCGTAACCAACACCCGCCTGCAAAAAGTGAGGACCGATTCTTTTATCCAGACCCACTCCTTCCATGACCTTTTCAACGTTTGCACCAGTCGCCTCACAAATCTGCGCAAGGGCGTTTGTTGTGGAAATTCTCTGCGCCAACATGAAGTTGGCAGTGAGTTTGATCATCTCAGCACTGTTGGTGTCAGTGATGACCTTCGCGCAGGATATCTTTTCATACAATGCCTGCAAACAGTTGATTGCAACGTTGTCACCTCCCATGATAATCCTGTCGGGATTCATGAAATCGTGAACAGCATTTCCCTCCCGAAGAGTTTCGGGATTCGACCCGACGTGAAACCTCGTAATTTTGTTGTGAGAAATCAGCGATTCGGAAATCTGTTTCGCGGTTCCGGTCGGTACTGTTGATTTTCCGATGACGATCAATGAATCCTTTGTTGCGTGAAGCGCAATTTGCTTTGCAGTTTGCGCCACATAGTACAGATCCGCCCGCCCGTCGCGCTCCCGCTCAGGTGTTCCGACAGCTATGATGACCACATCGTAGTCATTGATTTCGCTGCCGATATCTACCTTAAACGAGAGTCTTCCACCATCGATGTTTTTCTTGAGCAGATCCTCGAGTCCCGGCTCGTAAATCGGGCATCCACCCTCTTGCAACAACTGAATCTTTTCGGAATTGATGTCAACCCCGCAGACCTGATGGCCAAGATCGGCCAAGCATACAGCAGTAACAAGACCCACATACCCTGTTCCAACAATGTAAACTCTCACGCTAAATACCCCCTTTTAGATGTGTGCTACAAAATTTTCCAAGAGCTAAAATACAAACTTGTTTAATTCTATCGTTTTTTCATATTTAGTCAATGATAATCTCATTTTTTTTATGCCTCATTTCATAAATTCCCATTATTACTGTCAAAACAAGAAAGTAATAAGCATATATTGCATATTCTTCAGCTTGCACTTTTCTATCCAAAACTAACAGAAAAGGCGTCACTGACAAAAAAAACAAGGCGGCATAAGCAAAATATTTACCCGGTAAAGGATTTAAAATCGTCCATATCATTAATGTGAAAATTAAAGATTCAACTATGTTTAAATTCAGATAAGTTCCAATCATTAAAGCAATGAAAACCAAACAAATATCAATATATTTTCTTATAACATTATTTCTAACTAATAACATTTTTTTTATTTGCATATGATATCAAATATAAAATAATTACAAAAATAACTACACCACTCATACCAAGTCCAAAATAAGCTAACCGCAATGGATAATATTCAATCAAAATTTCCTTTTCAGGAATATTTCCAATATGCCATCCGTTGGCATATCCTCTTGCCTTAAAATGATTTGGTAAAATTGTTTTTTTACCGTCATATGCGATTCTATAAGCTCTCCAAGAAGAATCATACGGCTCCGCTAAAATCAAATCATTATTGAACTGATTTGATTTTACAATAATTTTTTGACGATTTATTACCTCAAAATCCGCTGGAATTAAGTTTTCTCGAGGATTATCAATAAAATTTTTCATCACATCTTTTGCATTTATATCTTCCTTTTGCCAGCTGATGTAAGGAGCTACATAATCTTCTTTTACCTGATACAAATTAAAATAATCATTATCTATGATTTTGACAATTAAATTTTCCTTCTCGAAAAAATTCATCTTTTCTATTGTATTTTCAACTAATTTCGTCTCTACATCCTTATGGTAAATAATATACTTTGCATTCATTAACCCTAAAAGTTTAATGAGTCCATCATTACCATCAATTGAATTACTTTCATTAAAATCCTTTTGAAAAAACCAATTATCAAAATATAAACCATTTGCATCAATAAACCTCTTACTATACAAAAGTCTAGTTATATCGAGACCAATAAGCTTCCACTTTGGAAAATTTGACCAACCAAGAGTATCTGTCATATTATAGGGAATTGTTGCAACCGAAATTGATTCCTTATCATTATTTATGATATTTCTAATATTGTAATATTCATCAGGAATCTTGACCAAGAAACTATTTCTAGCCTGCTTATAATCTTTCACGTCATACACAAACAATGCACCCATATTTTGATGAAGTTTTCCAGAATAAAAAGGAAATGGAATAATGATAATAAAAAAGAAAAGTGCAAACAACAACTTTTTAAATCTTTTTGTAGCCTCAAGTTCCAAGCTTATTATCAGAAGCAAGGTGGAAAAAATAAACGGGGTCAAAATAGCCGTTTTTTCATAACTTCGCATCATGTTTACGCCCCACAAATGATATACAAAGAAATTAATTTTTTCAAACGGTGGAGTGACTCTAGCAACCAACATAATAAATAAAACCAAAAGGATTGAAAAGACGCCAAAGAAAATCCTATTCCTGGGTGAAAATTTTTTAAAAAAAGAAGCACCCAGTAAAACAATAAATATAGGAAGAAATGATAAAGCAATAAATATTTTTTTGAAAACAGGGACTGCTTCATACGGATAATTATTGGGAAAATACATCGCCTCGGTTTGAAGCAAGCGGATCGAATCTACAATTTTATTTGCTGTTTTTTCGAGCCACCAATTAAAATCCAAAGCTGAGCTTGTATAAATTTCCTGAATGCCACTATTCATCTTTGGCAATAATGGCAGAATCCAATAAATGTTTACCATTATTGACAATAGCACTAAAACTAAGATATTTTTTATTAGTATCTGATCAAACTTAATATACCTTACTATCACCATTAAAATAGTTAGGCAAATAAAAAAAATAGCAAGCGATAATGCAAAAGCTGGATTAGCAAATCCTTGCGAAGAGAAGAACAATACCAACAAGAAAAGAGCTGCATAAATGTTTTTTCTTGTCTTCAAGAATTTAATGTAAAGTGCAGTTAAGGCTGGTATAAAAATATATATTATTTGATAATGGGAATAGCCCCAGGCATAAGTAAAGACGTATAATGTATACAAGTTTAATGCATAGAATAAAGACATTACCATCCTAGCAAAATCAGATGCTTTATTGAAAATAAGGCGAGTAAAAATATCAAAAGAAATATAAGATCCAAAAATAAAAATAGCAAGATAGAAAGAAAGCTGCACTGTGTCACTGATACTCATAATGCTAAGTAAATAGAAAATGAAATAGTAAAAACTGACTCTTCCTTGCCATTCAAAAAAATATCGAGAAAAATTATTCCCGGCATCGATCAATTGTGGCGTATCACCCCCAATGATAATATAACCCTTAGGGAAAAGGTTTATGTATATCACCCAAGCTAAAATAATTAGACCCAGGAAATACCATTTATTTTTTTGAAAAAAAGTAGCCATACTTTTTATAATTACTTAATATTCATATTCAAATCCCCATTAACCTCAAAGCTTCTAAGTCCAAACAGTTCTATTGCCTTACTATCAAATTTATCATATGTAACCTTTATAAATATTTCTTTTGAATTTACCCCATCTCCATTGATGACAGTGTCGAAAGTCTGCAAATTTTTTTTCTTTAAATCCGGGATTTCAATCCAGTTATTTTCATCTGCAGAATAATAAAGTTTAACATCGTACCAATCCATATACATTTTCTCAGCCCTAATATGAATATTTTTGAACGGATAAATGGTATTTATTTTATATTCATAACTAGTATCGCTTACAGAACTACCAGAAATAATCCCCTCGTGATCATTAAATACAACACCATCGGAATATCTTTCAACATCCAGTAAATCCGTTGGTTGATGATTAATACTATAGGAATATGATCCTAATCCCTGACCAAGATCAACTATTTCAGATCCTGAAAGTACAGTATTACCATTGAATGTTGCCGGGTTCGAATTATATAATGCAAAGTTTAAATCTCCGATCATTATTGCCTTTTTATCTCTTTTTATAAGAGCATCTCCACTAGCAAATGCATCGTGATTCTCACCCCCATTTATAGTGAGGTAGCCTGTTGATGTTTTAACGGATTCATTGTTAATATCCACATAATACATTTGTCCTTTTTTCATTAAACCAAGTAACGGGAAAAAAGTCATCTCGTCTTTTTTAGTCAAAACATCCAAATCGTTAGCTGTAAATTCAAAAAATTCCATTACATTATTGGAGATAATTGTTTTACCATTTTTTTGCTCAACAGTCCTTAATTCCACCTTATATTTTCCTTGTCCCCCATCATCTCGTTTATTTATGTCAAAGGAAACGCCGGATAAAAATTCACTATTAGCAATAAAAGTCTGTCCCAATATCGTTTTTTCAGTTTTTAAGTTAGCATAAACAACTTGATTATCAACTGCTTTGAATTTTGTTAATGTTACATCTTTACGATTCCCAATAATCGTTTGTCTTAATTTATTCTTATCATTATCATTTTTTGCATTTAATCTAAAGATTCTTACATTTTTTATATAGATATCTGCAAAATTTTTATTATCAGATTTCTCAAAAATAAAATCTCTATAATTACTGTTAGCTTTAAATACTAACTCTTTCCTTTCAAAATTAACCGTTCTTTTTAAATTAAATGAATCTATTGCAAATTCTTCACCACCAACCGACAAAGCCGTGACGTCTATATTTGCATCCTCTGTTGATTCAACTTCAAATGTTAAACGATAATAATCACCTATTCCTGATGAAATGAAACCATTAACATGAAATGAAAAGTTATCCCCTCCGATTTCTGGTTTTCTAGTCATGGTTTTATTTTCTTCCAATTTAATTTCACTCCCTGTTTTTTTCACTAACAAGTCATCAGCATTGGCAGAGAGTTCAAATACCATAACAAAAATAAACACAACCAGAGCATATTTTAAATTTTTTTTCAAAAAAAGTTTCATCGATTTTTAATTTTATAACTTACATACTAATCAATCGAATGATAAAAATAGAAAATTAACATTATTTTTTTCATTTTTTAAATCCTACCCGAAATTAGAATCTAATATTAGCATTTTTTCTTTTTTTAATCCATCCCTTACCCAAGAAAATCAAACATCCAACAATTGTTACAGTAGAAATCCCTGCACCGATATAAAGCAACCGCTGTGGCCAAAATTCAATCACAAATTCAAAGTCGTACGTTCCATCGACATTTTTAAAACATTTTTCATTTCCGCCACAAATTAGATCCGTATCCACCATCCAACCATTAGCATAACCATTTGCAACCCAATGATTACCCTCTATCGGTTTTTTGAACCAGGTCTCCCAAATATTCCCTTTCGGTAAATTATTGTTTTGAATTGTTCCAAAAAATTCATTAGAAATGTAATCTATCTGGTAATTTTCAATATTCTTTTTTATTTTTCTTTCACCTTGCCATACAAAATGTTCCGCTTGCTTATTATTAAAATTACCGAGAGTTGAAATCCAACCATTCAATATAAATTTCCGCAACGTATTTTCATCCGCTTGATCATCTTCATTACCTTCTAAAATTTTGTAATTGCCATCGATCTGCAACTTGTTATCTTGCTTATAGGAATCTGAAAGATACGCATTCCATCCGTCATTATAACCTTCCGACATTACCAATGGAAACATTCCATATGCATTATGAATTTTAATTCTGTATTTTGTTCGATTTATCTTATTAAATTCAAGAATAAGCGACTCATTATTATCTTCTTTCTGCGAAACATAATCACTTATAAGATCTATTTTATTAAAATTTTGATCGGAAAAAACTACGGACGAATTAATTTTAAAGTTTTCATCAGACAATACCGAACCGATATCAGATTCATTTGATTGCGAAATAAACAATTTATTTGGCACATAAAAATGAGGTAGGAATGCATTATTATCTACAGAATAAATATCCAATTTACCAGTACTTGTTTTTTTGAAACCCTCAATTTCGTTAAAGCATGAGCTTGTCGAAGGCAAAACATCATTTTGTAAAATTATATGTTTTATGTTTTGTAGAGCCAATATTTTTTCCAAAAAATTCATATCTCTGTCAGTATCATACTCTTCATTGCATAATTGTCTGCGAATATTATCGTCAATATCCTTGCCACTAAATGGAGTAAAGCTAGTAGTTTGATTTGTAAAATATCGCAAAATATTTGCCGAATCAAATTGATTTTTATTCCAATCAAATAAGGTGTAAATAAATTTAGATTTAAAATATTTATCTGGAAAAACTTTATACGTATTTATTAATTTCTTATTCTCAAGTGCTATTTCATTTTCGAAGTAATAATCAGGAACCTTAGAAGGATTAGTTAATCCAACAAAAAATCTATCAAAGAAATAATATGAGGAAAGAAACAATAGTGGAATAAGTAAAGCAATCTTGAAATTACTATTCTTTTTTAGTTTTTTTAAAGCAAGAATTAATAAAATTACAAACGAAAAATGAATCACGAATTGAAATTTAAATAACGACCTGAACAAATTAAAACCTGGCATATTATCCCACAGTAAAAGGAAGAATTTCCCAAATGGCTCTTTGGTGCCCATCGACAAAGCAAAAAAAATCACAAAAATTAACATTAAAAATATGCTCAATTTACGCTCATTTCGCTCGCTAAATTCATACGATGGACGATACAATAGGTGAACAAAAAAAACAAACACTGTGATACTAAATGATGAAAATACAATAAAATATTTTGTGAAAAAAGCTGCGGGATGATCCTCATTTTCAATATAGCTATGTGAGAACATAAAAGGAGAGAAGTATTTTATTTGCGCACTACTTGCTGATAAAACTTCTCTAGCTGAATCATCAGAATAAAATATAACTGATTTTCCAGGACTCTCACCTCTGACAAGTGCATTATAAGCAGGTGTAAATAACCAAAAAGAATTCATTAAAATCATCAAACTAAAAACTAAGAAGTTTTTCCAATATTTAGATCTTTGTTCTTCCCTAAAGAACAAAGCATACAAACATGCCACAAAAAATAGCAGCACAGTATTAAGTATGTACGAATTAATAAATAAAATTAATACAGATAAAATAAATGCATCTTTGAATTCAATAGATTTTTCCTGTTTACACTTAAATATATAACCCACGAATAAGTAAACGAATATGAAAGAGTATGCAATATCACTTTGGCTTAAAATAATCCCCGCAACCAAAGGATTTACAACAGAAAAAGCCATTACGATTATAAAATCAATAAGCTTTGCATTTTTGAAAATATTCTTTGTTAAATATATACTTGAAAACAGTAGACCGAAAATAGTCCCGTAAAAATAGATTATACTTACAATGTAAATGCTAAATATTTTCGATAAAATAAAAAAAATCAGTTGAAATGGAAGCGTCATGATCATTATCGGCATGAAATAGCCATTGTCATTATCCATCCAAGTAAAATAATTCAATAGGTATGAATTATTTTTCCACAAGCTAATATTTCCATCTCCAAACAATATCAAACCTTGGCTACTTTTATAGAAAACGATGGAAAGAAACAGGATTGTTATCACTGATAAAAAAATGTATAGTTTTCTATTCACTGTCAGCATGATTATTTTTTTCACATAGAATTATTATACTTTGACAAAGACCTGGAAGCAATTTAGAAAAAAAAGAAATTTGTAATTTTCCTGAATTAGACAAGTTTACAACATCAGACTTACGTACAATCACTCCAAAATTATGTTTATTAAGTAGTTTTTTCAAGGTATCGAAAGTAAAATATCTAATATGACCAGAACTATCATTTTCATTGGGCGATAATTCAATTATTGGATTTCTGCCCAGCAGCAACAACATTCTTCTTCCAAATGATGCAATATTAGGCGTTGAAATAAGTAACTTGCCATTTGGTTTCAAGAGGCGACTTATCTCCTCAAGAAAGAAGTCGGTATCATATATATGCTCAATAATTTCTCCAATAATTACAACATCAAAAAATCCGCTTTCAAATGGAGCTGGGTTCTTATCATCAAAAAAAAATTGCTTAGCAATTATGCCATTCTCTTCGCATTTTTTAACCCCAAAATCACTAGCTTCAATGCCAAAAAGATGCGCATTTTTATTTTTTATTTTCAATAAAAAAGTTCCATCATAGCAACCGATATCCAAAACATTGGCATTATTTAAATCTAATTTATCAATAATACTCCTCATGACTTCAATTCTTGGGTTGCCTCTCAATTCCAAAATTCTATTTTCATTATACATTTCCTTATAGATATCTTTCATAAATTCCTATTTAATATTAATTTTTTATTCCCTTAACTATCGAGATAAGCTTTTCAATATTGGGAACTTCTTTTTTATTGTATTGTGAAAATTTATTTACGTATTTATTTGGTAAATGATGAATTAAACATTCCTGAATAAAATCCATGCTAATCAACTTCGTCAAACCACAACGAAAATATACGTCTGAAGCTGCGGATTCCAAAACTGCACCAAAACCAGAATCTGGACCCTTAAAATAACTGCCGCTACCTAAAACCATCTTGAATTGGTCACGAGTTAATAAATATGAGGCCTGGTGAAGATTATTAGGCTCAAAATACATTTCCCCATTTAATTCCAATCTTGATTCAATAACCTTATTTTTAACTATATAATGTTTTAGTGCATAAAACTTCATCCAAAAAGACCCGTGTCGTAAAGTACAATTACCAGAATGAAAATCAATTAAATATTTATAATTATCATCCTTAAGCTCATACCTAATAAATCCAGGAACAAATTTAGTCCCCCTCATTTTTTCAGAAAGTTTAATAAAAATATCGATATTACTTTCTGTTATTAGCATATCATTTTCTGAGTATACAAACAAGTCGTAATTATCAATATTTTCTGCCATAAATTTCTTATGCTGATGCGCCAACATAAGTTTTATTTCTCGATCGAAAAAAAATTTTTGGATATGAATATTATTGAATTGCGAGAAATCCATATCGTCGGTTAAAAAAACAGCGACTGTGATATCAAAAATCATACTGTCGTATTCATGCAGTATCCTCTTTAAATGATTTTTTTGCCCCTCACCATAGTCCGGGATACAAACTAATATTTTCATGAATTCAAAAGGAACATGCCTCTTTTTCGGCAATGGATTCCCAATTATATTTATTAAGCAATGCTGTTCCTTTTATATTATCTGATTTATTTGATTTAAATAACCGAATAACACCCATTGCCACTAGCGCATAATCACCCTTGGGAAATATTTCAACTTCATTGTTCCTATAGATAGCTCTGTATGGCTTTAAGTCGTATGCGAAAGCGTTTACGCCTAAACACACTGCCTCCAAGAGGGCAATTCCAAAACTTTCGCTTTGGCTTGTGCTTAAAAACCAAAAACTGCCAGCACTTTTCATTATATTAAACTTTTCTTGCCCACTTATATAACCAAAAAACTGCACGTTTTTATTCAATTGCATTTCATTAATTTTTTTTCTAAATTTTTTTTCAGTCATTTCATCCCCTTCTCCCATAAATGCTAACTGAAAATTTGGAAATTCTTTTTTTATTATTTCTAAAACTTTCAACATATCATAAATCCCCTTGGTCTCATTAATCCTTCCGACAAATAAAGCATCTATAATATATTTATCATTTTTTTTTGCATTCCTTATTAATTTTTCTTCGACTGCATTGCCAGTTACTTCAATTTTATCATGATCAAATCCATTTTTTACTAAATACTCCTTCAGCTCAATAGAAATAGCAAAAATTTTATCAGCCTTTTTTAAAAAAAATAAACTAAATCTAAAAAAAAGCCAAGCCAAAAATCTTAAGATTTTATTGCCTGGGTCGTTAAGCGGCACAATATTGTCGAATATAGTAATCCATTTAATTCTGCCACTTTTACGTTTTAAGAAATATGCAAAAAGAACTAAATCCATAACTGAAGAAATTGAATAAACCACATCAAATTGCTTAGCTATTTCTTTTTTTTGCATAATAGCTAACAAATTTCTTCGAATAGCCTCAAAAATAAATTGAAATTTATTTGTTATCTGCTTAGTGTTTTTTAGTTCAATATATTCATAATCAGTTATTAGAGCTTCCTTGTCTATGCGGTCTTTAAGAAATTCATTGCAAAAAATAGCGACATAGAAGCCCAATGACTGCCATTTCTTTATTTTCAAAAGCAAGGGGACAATATTGCCCCTCTCCAAAGTAATTGCATTGATTAAGATTTTTTTTTGCATGCAAGTATAATATTATAACCCAACAAGCTACCGAGGATAGTAATTTTTTTAATAACTGATCCAAAATTATTAGAGCTGAATTTTTCTTTATAAATTGTTAACCCACAATTCCTAGTTAACTGACGTGCAGTTTTTAATGTATAAAGATGTAAATGTGTTCGATCCAAAATTCCACTATCAGAGTAATTAAAATTTCCAGTCAATAAATTAATCCTCGTTACAAAATTTGCAACGTTTGGGAGAGATATCAGTATCGTCCCATTCTCATCTAGGAAATTATCCGTAAAATATTTTAATACCTTTTCTGGATATATCAAATGCTCTAGGATATCAGCAAAAATAATTACGTCAAATTTTTCTCCTATTTCAAATTTCTCAAAATCGTTCAAGTCCAATTGAAAAATTTTTTCATATCCCTGCTTTTTTGCTATATTCAGATCAGGCAGATCGTTATCAATGCCATAAAAAATGTTGTCAGTTGATAGTTTCTTAAGATATCCTTTATTGCAGCCAACATCAAGCACCTTTCGACGAGAGCCTATTTCTTCTGCAATTAAATTATGCGTACCCCAACGAGCACAATTGAAATCGTATTGTTTCATAATATTATTTAAATTTAGGCATTCCTAATTGCCTAAATGCTGAAAATTTATAGGATCCAAAATACATTAAACACAAAACTTTTTCGTCAGATACCAGTCGCTCTCTTTGAATAATTTTTCGTTGTTTTATCGTATCCGATATATTCATCATATTCCATAAGAAAGACTTCCAGATCATTAAATTCATTTTTATATTACCGGTTAATAAATACGCGAATGATTCACAGATGTTTTGTAAGACAAACAAGGGTAATACCCAAAGCAATGTCGCTATGGAGTAATTCTTTAAAAGATTTCGAAGATTGTGACTTTCAACCCAATAGCGTCGATTCACCGAAGTTGTATGTCTCTCATTCTCTCTTGCTTGAGTTTCCAATGAAGAACCACCGCCATAATGAACGATGTGAGTCTCATCACAAATTCCAAGTGTCATTCTATACAGGTGCGCTCTCCAGCATAAATCAGTGTCTTCACTATACATGAAATACTTTTCATCAAATTTTCCTAGCACATTAAAGTCTCGGCGACTCATCATTAATGCACACCCCTCAATATAAAAAAGTTTATCACTTGGTCCACCTGGAGCCCCCAATATATCCAACTGAAGATATTTCCCATTCAATGTGTCTTTTTTTTCAGTATTAAGTATCCTTGGTCCAACAATATTAAATTTAGTTTCCTTTTTAAATATAAGCATTTTCTCAAGCATATCCGGAGCCGCATCAGTATCATTATTCATCAAGAAAATAATATCTCCAACGCTCCTTGCTATTCCAATGTTGTTAGCAACTCCAAAGCCAAGATTTTTCCTATTTTCAATAACAATGACATCGGGATAATTTTCTTTTACATGTTCAATACTTCCATCAGTGGAGCAATTGTCCACAAGAATTATTTCAAAGTTTTTATATGTTTGCCTATATAAGGAATTTAGACATCGATTAAGCCATTTTTTTCCGTTATAGGTTACAATAATAATAGAAACTAAATATTCTTCTTCCATCTATTTCAAATAATACTTTTAATAATTTTAGCAGGAACACCACCAAGAAGACATTTGTCAGGCGCATCCTTAACAACAACTGCATTTGCTCCTATTGTAACATTATTTCCAATTTTTACATGCCCAATAATTCTTGCTCCAGTACCTATCGTCACATTATCCCCAATTATAGCACTTCGGTCGTCTTCGATACTCTTAGTTCCTATTGTTAACGGACCAACAAGATGAGCATTTTCACCTATAACCGCATTGTGTGAAATTATAATGCCTCTATTATGCATATACACCCCTTTTCCAATTTTTGCATAGGGATCTATATTTATATCTAATACATAATAGGTAAAAATAAAATAAAATGGATACGAGATGAATCCAATAATTTTCAGAATTTTACTGTCATGCATTAGAAAATAGTGTTGCCAACGATAAACCAATGAAAACATCATGCCAGGATTATGGAAAAACGTCAAAAAAAAGACGACTGGATTATTTTTTTTATTAAATCTTAAATATGCTTTCCAATCAAATATAATTGATTTCCAAGTAGATATCACAATATAAGTAGTTAATTTTAATTATCAATCATTTTCACAATAACTGCCGGATTTCCAGCAACCATCGCATCATCAGGAACATCTCGAGTAACAATTGATCCAGCTGCAATTACAGCCCTGTTACCGATAGTAACCCCCTTAAATATCATAACTCGTCTTCCGATCCATACATCATTTCCAATTTTAATAGGCTTATGACTTGGATTTTTTATTTCAATTGACATTCCAATTCCTCCATAATCGCTGTCGGATTCAATATCTTCCCTCCTATCTTTAGCAAAAATAGAATGAGAATTATTATCTTGAATATACACGTCTGAAGATATCAAACAATGAGATCCAATCTTGATATTATCCATAGCGCGAATTATCGTGCGCTCATTTATAGAAGTAAACTCTCCAATCTCGATCTTACCATTTCCTTCAATGATAAGCCAGCCACAAAGTTTCATATTTTTACCAAGAACTACCTGATTTTTATTTTTAACACCCAAAATACCCGAACCTAATTTTAAAAACACATGCCCCTTGCAGGTAATTTTCCCCTTGTAAAAAAGAAAATAAATTTTCGTGAAAATTTTATTGAAAATATTATATATTTTAATTAATAAATCCATGACTATAAATTTTTTTTAAATATTATATTCCAGTCAAATTGTTTAATATATTCGATTGTATGATTTCGATATTCCCTTAGCTTTCCTTCGTCCTTCATCATTGCAATAATCGTCTTTGAAATTTGATCCTTATTGTAAGAAATAATTTTTCCACATTGATTGTTTTCGATCTCATGCGCATTATGGGGAACATCCGTCAAAAGAATAGGCAGCCCAGCTGATAAATAATCCTTTAATTTCGTTGGATCGGCATAATATGTAAAATTATCTTTTTCCTTATCATACATTGCAATTGCTAATGCGCTATCTGACATGATTTGATCAAGTTGAGCTCTTTCTTTAATCCATCCAGTAAATTCAACACTATTTTCAAGATTTAACTCAGTAACTTTATTTTTAAGGACATTTTCATATTCACCGCCACCGACAATTAAAAACTTAAAATCATGTATCTCTTTTAAGATATCAGGCATCGCATCTAGAACCAATTGAACACCCTGTTTCTCCAATAAATTACCAACGAAAAGTAGTTGGTGTTTTTTAATTTGTTCAAACGGCAATCTTTTCACCCTATCTAACCAAACTCCTATAGGAACGACTTTCTGATTTGCATATATTCTCTTGCTTAATCCTCTAATCTTCTCTCGTCCTTCCGCAATTCTATATGAAACATTCCATGTCTCATCGGCATTTTTCACACAAAGCTTATCTATCCAGTGGTAAAGATCATTAAGTTCCTTATTTGCAAATCTAACAGGAACATAATCAATGGTATAATAAATCACTTTTCTAATCTTTCCTATTTTTTTTAAAAGAATTCCTACCAATGCATTCAATGGATCCACCCCAATCCAAATATCATATTTCTCTCTTTCAAGGAAAACCCACTTCAAACTCAAAAAAAATTCAAAGAAATAATTAATAATTGATCTCTTGAATCTCACATTTGACTCTATTTTTTTTGATATTTCGCTTTTATTAATTCTCTCGCAAAATGATTTGGCTGAATCATCAGAATAGAGTGGATGAGCAATAAACAACAATTTATTTACTTTTTGGTCAATTAAATACTCACGAAGTGCCTGCGGGGCTCCGTAAACTAAATAATGCGTAGCTATAATTATTTTTTTATTGGAAATGTCCATGTTTACAGATTTCTTTCAAAATTTCATCAATATCATATTTGAATTTCCAGGCAGGATAATGCTTCTGGAATTTTGAAACATCACTTACATACCAAATATGATCTCCTATCCTATTGGTTTTCAAATATTTTATATTCGCTTTTTTGCCGGTTATTTTTTCTATTTTTAAAATTGCTTCCATCATGGAAACGTTTGAATGTCTACCACCTCCCATGTTATAAACTTCAGCAATTCTTGGTTTTTTATAAAAATTCCAAAATGCATTTACTAAATCATACGAGTGGATATTATCCCTGACTTGTTTCCCCTTGTATCCAAATATATTATATTGCTTACCAGTAGCAATACATTTAGCCAAATAAGCCAAAAACCCGTGAAGTTCAGCACCAGAATGATTTGGACCCGTCAGACATCCCCCTCGAAAAATTGCTGTCTTGAGATTAAAATAACGGCCATATTCTTGAACCATAACATCAGCTGCGAGCTTGGAAACCCCAAAGATACTATGCTTGGTTTGATCAATGCTCATACTTTCATCAATACCGTCATAAAACTTATGACTTTTATCAATTTCGAAACGTGTTTCAAGCTCAATCAAGGGTAATAAATTAGGAGTATCGCCATACACTTTGTTTGTGGAAGTAAAAATAAAAACAGCCTTAGGGCAATATTTTCTGAAATTTTCCAACATTACCAATGTCCCATTCGCATTAACAGTAAAGTCAGTCAGAGGCTCTTTTGCAGCCCAATCATGAGATGGTTGTGCTGCGGTATGGATAATTAAATCGAATTTATGCTTTTTAAAAACTTTCTCTATAGCTTTATCATCACGAATATCTATTTTATAATGATGATACACTGGAAGACTTTTTTTTAATTCATTAACACTCCATTTCGTGCTTGCATCTTCACCAAAAAAATACGCTCTCATGTCATTATCGATTCCATGAATTTCAAATCCTTTTTTTGCAAAAAATCTCACAGATTCTGATCCAATTAGTCCTCCAGATCCCGTAATAAGTAGTTTTTTCATTTAATTAAAATTAGCGCATTAAAAATTTAATTCCAACCAAGCCCCTTAAAAAATACATTCCGAATGTTAAAAGCGGATGCATAATCATTTTTTTCCATTTTCCTTTTTCAATAAAAACTCCCAGAAATCTATAATATAAACTAAATTGTTTTTTTTAAATCTTCATCAACCTTATCATAATACACTATTTCTCAACAATTTTCCAGCTTTTGGTTACTTTTTATTTATTTTTCAGATATTCAAACAAAATGCGATATGATTTACTATATTTCCAATATCTTATCATTTAACAAAAAATCAACAATTTGATAATGTTTAATACCTTGATAATCGCTACCAATCAATTTATCCATAGATACATGGAGCAATTTTATCAATATAATAAGGGCGCTTTTGATATATTTTATTCATACTTAAAACTATTTACGATTTGTTAATATATTTTAAGTATACTTAAAACTTAAAACTCTCCAGAAAGTCAACCCTTTCTCGTTATAAATTTCAACCCCACTAATCCCCTCAAAAAATACATTCCGAAGGTAAGAAAAGGATGCGCAATCATTTTTTTCCATTTTCCTTTTTCAGTAAAAATTCCAAAAAATCTGTAATATAAACCGAATTGCTTTTTCAAATCTTCATCATCCTTTCCCCATTTCTCAATGTATTCATCGAACTTTTTTGCATAATAGCCTTTCTTGCTCAAATATTTTCCAAGATCAAATTCAGCTTCATTGTGATATATTGGGGTTGTTATGAGTCCAATATGACCAATATTGCGCAATTTTTTGTCCAAATCCCAATCTTCTGGACCGGTTAAATTCTCATCGAATCCTGCCACTTGTTGGAATGAGCTTTTTCGTATGAATCGAGCACAATCAACAACCGTTGCATCATAAAAACTTCTTTCAAATCTTCTCACTTTGCTAAAGAATTTATCACCCATCACAATCTCTGAAACATACAAGGCAACTGTATTATTCAACTGGATTCCTGCCTCCACAGGAATGACAGAAATTTTTTCCACGCAATCATTAATAACATCTTTATGCAAAATCATATCAGCATCAAGATACATGAAATATTCTCCGCTTGCTTTTTCCACACCAAAATTCCTTTGTGCCGAGCGCTCTGGACCTTTATCGAAAACCTTGTCCGTATATTGTAAAGCTATTTCCTTAGTTTTATCATCAGATTTATTATCAACAACGATTATCTCCAATAAATCTTGAGAATAAGATTGGTCCTTAATGGATTTTAGGCAATTCTCAATATTTTTTTCCTCGTTCTTAGTAGTAATAATGACTGAAACAAGCATAGGAATATTATTTACTATAATTTAAAAATGGGGCATTTTCTCTCTCAATCAGGAAAATTTTGTAATGCTCAGGAGTAACTATGAACTTATTTTCAAAGTTTTTGCTGGCTCTATAAATGATAGAATATGCCCTGATTGACATTCCATCATTTTCATAAGTATCGAAACCCAAATGCAAGAAAAGACCGATTGCTAGTGCAAATAAAGCTATTTTCAAAATAAGCCGCTGCCCCACAAAATAAGCTGCTATTAATAGAAGAATAACATATTCCCAACCATGAAACAATACATATATTTTACCACTCTGCAAAAATTGATACCCCTTGGAAAAATAGCTTAAATCGAAATTGAAGCCAAAGGCAAGAAAATAATCAATGAAATGATCCATATCAACCAAGACACCGCCAACAATTGCCATCACAAAAGAAGCTACGGGTTTTTTCCAGATCCTCCAAACAATAAGCCCCGCCAAAAGACTTAGGGCTACGTGAATTGATAAATGCAAAAATAAACTCATGATTAATAGATTCCTCGCCTGCCATCGTAGACATACAGACTTCTTTCGGAATAGTAATGAAAGTTAAACTGATGTTGGCTTTTCTTTGCTGCTCTTACCAAAGTCCGTCAAATGACCAATAACTTTCCAGCCTGCGACCCATATGTATTTCACATCAGCCAAGTTCCTAATTGACAAAAGTTTTTTTATAATGAATTTTGGCGTGATGAAGGATTTATACAGGCTTTGAACGAGTTCTTTTGCGTCCTGAGAAGTGAGCGGCGATTTCATAACCATTTCTCTTTGATCAAATCGCGAATATTCTCTTGTGATTAATAAATCTTTTTCGTCACATTCTTTGTACAAAGGTGTTCCAGGATATGGAATCACAATTGTTCCTTGCAAAGTGTCTACATAGCCTTTTTTGAAAAGATCTGCCGCTTTATCAATTGTTTTTTGTGCCATTTCTTTCGTTTCCCAAGGATAACCAATCATAGTGGTGATGTGAGGTTCCAATCCAGCCTCTTTGCACATCTTTAGTCCTGGCTCAATTTCCTCAACCTTCAAGTTTTTATCAATTCTGTCTAGTGTTTCTTGATTTGCAGATTCCAAACCAAAAAGAATAAAACGAAATCCTGCACGTTTCATTAATCTCCAGACTCGAGGTTCAGTGATTCCCGTGATTCGCATATTACAGCTCATCACTACTTTTTCATTATATCCGCGCTCTATCATTCCTTTGCAAAATTCTTCCAACCATGGACCGATTGGCAAGCTACCCGAGTCTTCCATTATTTCTTTGACGCCTAAATCAATAAGGTGCCCAACTTCATCCAACGCATTTTTTGCGCTTCGAGTTCTAAAATGACTTCCCGGAAAAAATGTTGTCCAACTGCAAAAAGTGCACCTTCCCCACCAACAATCACGCCCGCACATCATATAAGCTCCAGGAGTAAATTTGAAATTTCCATTCTTATACGCATAATCCTCCCATCTCGTGAGTTCTCGATCAATCATAGGCAAGGTATTCAAATCATGCGTTGAAAGATCAGAAGGTCCAGAATTAGTAATTGTCATTCCGGACTCCGATCCGGAATCTACGGATCCTGAAACAAGTTCAGGATGACCAGAACGAAACCAAAAGCCCCCTTCAAGCTCGCTGCCTTTACTTAGGTGCTCAGCCAGACTTAGCAGCATGAAATCGAAATCACCGGATGAAATCACGAAATCAACTTTAGATTTTTGAAGCGTTTCTTCTGGACGCGCTGTTACATGGTCGCCCATTATAACAATCTTAGAATTTGGCAATTTTTCTTTTAATTCATCAATAATCTGCCAATGCATCTCAACAACAGGTGTTTTGGTTTCAATCGCAATCAAATCCGGCTTTTGCATCATAATATCAGCAAGCCATTGCTCATATGTTTTTTCCTGTGCGATGCCATCATCCCAAATGACCTCATATCCTTTTTCCTTTAGTAATGTAGCTGCGTAAGCAGGGATTACGGGATAAATGTATGTTGGGTTATTAAACCATTGAAATTGTCTATTTTGCGAAAGAAGGGCTATTCCCTTTTCTGATTCTAATGGCGGATAAGAAATTGAAATTTTCATATTTTTGTTTAGATTGCAGATCCTGAAACAAGTTCAGGATGACAATGTATGGCTATCGTAGTTTGCTAATTAAATTTTTAGTAAAAACAAAACCTCTTATAAAATTTGCACCGTAGACTAAATGAGTAAGAAATATGCAATAAATCGCATTCGCAATTATCAGTAAATTCTTTTCATGCTTATGTATATCATAAAAAGCCTTCACTATGGCAACTCCATAAACCAACCAACCAAACAGATACCACATTAGCATATCTTTTATCAAAAAACTCAATATACCTCCCAGGAAAACAAATAGCAAGAAAAAACTGGGTACAAAATAAATAAACTTAAATGAATTTTCAGGGTATCTTTTTGCAAAAAAACCTCGATGCAATCCGTAACCACCAACTTGTTTCAAATGTTTCAGAAGCCCAGCTCTGCGATGGTGATACACTATCAAATGCGGATTATAAATAATACTGCCTGGATATTTTTTAACTAAATCCAAACAAAGTTTAGTATCTTCTCCTGGCCAGAAATCTCCATTAAATCCACCTATTTCAGAAAACCTTTCCTTTCTGATGGAAAAATTTACACTTGGCCAATCATCCACCTCACCTCTTTTACCCACAGAAACATAACGTTCAGGACATCCACCTGATAGCGCACTCAAAAAAACAGCGCCACTCACCTTCTGCCAAAAGCTGTCACTCGCTGGAGTGATTGCCGGTCCGCCCACTGCAATCACTTTTTCTTCAACAAAATCATGATCCAAAACATCCAAGAAATTGATCTCTGGATATGCATCATCGTCAATGAAAACCAAAATATCCCCCTGAGCATCCTTAATTGCCTTTGTTCTTTTTACCGCCGGCCCACAGTGCCCGGTGGCAATTTGTCTTGTTTTTGGCCAGCCCTCACCTGTTGCCTCATCAGGATAAACAATAATCTCATAATCATCACGTGGAATGTTCAAAACAATTGAAACCGCCTCACGGACATAATCATTAATCGCCTTAACCGGAATAATAAAACTGTATTTAATCATAAGGAATTATTTATTTTCAATTTTATTGCTTACCTTTCTGACAACATACATTGGCCTATTAATGACTTCCGCATGAATATTTGCTATATACAAAGCAATGAGTCCAACAGACATCAAGATAATTCCCACCAAAAATACGATTAAGATTGCTAAATTTTCCGCATCTGAAAATGTTGATGCAAACGGTGTATGAAAAAAGTATTTTCCCAACAATATGTAAAAACCAGCCAAGCCAGAAATGAGCGTTATCAATGTACCCAAATAACCTGCTAGCTTCAACGGCAAAAGACTAAGCGAGATGAAACTACTCAGCGCTAATTTTAAAAGTTTCCAGAAGTTATAGCTAGCCTCTCCATGAAGGCGTTTGCGTGCATGAAAATAAATATATTCGCGCCTGAATCCCAACCAATCAATCAGAGCTCTTGTCATCCTGCTGCTTTCAGTAAAGCGATTGAATTCATTTATTACGCATCTATCAAGCAATCGATAATCTGTTGCATTCGGCAAGACTTGTATTTCAGCAATGTTATTGATTATCTTATAAAACAATATCGAACCAACCTTCTTGATTATTCCTTCTCCACTATTAGTCTTTCTTACTCCGACAACAACATCGGCGCCATTTTCCCATTTATTTATGAATTCAGGAATAAGCTCAATTGGATGCTGGAGGTCCGCATCAATCATTATGCATGCATCTCCATTGCAATTATGGATGCCAGCGGTAATTGCAATTTCTTTCCCGAAATTGCGTGAAAATTCCACATGCTTAACATTTTCATGGCTTTTTACTAATTTTTCAATTTCATCGCCGCTCGCATCATTGCTTCCATCATTCACGAAAATAATCTCAAAAGCGTATTCTGGCAATTGAAGCAGAATAGCTGATAATTCATCGAAGAACAAACTTACGTTTTTTTCTTCATTGTACACTGGAGATATGATTGAAATAAGTTTCATAAAATCTACATTTAAATCATAAAATCTTACACTTTAAGATTTTGAGAATAAAATACTAAAAATAAACTTGATAATATAGCTACAATCTGAGCAACTATCATTATTGTGATTATAGCATAAATACTTGTTCCGAAAAATAACAAGACTATTAATAATATTGCAGATATCGCCAATAACATATATGAAATATTTGTTCTGCTTATTGACATCAAATAGGAGAAAAACAGATTAACAAAAGAAAAAAGCGAGACCATGATAGCAAATTGGCCCAAATACCCCAAAACATTCACGTATTTATTCCCAAATAAAACAGACATTATCAATCCCGGAAATGCAAAATATATAGCTATTGCAGACAAACACATAAATATCATCAAATATGAAGCATTTTTCAATATGTGCAGAGAATTATTTTGCTTATGATGATCCTCTGCCGACATTGAAAACAAAACTGACCCGATAACACCAGTCGCGAAAAAAATTATTTTTGAAACAATAGTTAGGGCGCCGTATTGACCAGCGACAATAGCGTCTAAATTATGTTTAGCTATCACCATATCAATATTTCCAAAGATATTCATTGCCAAAGTACCGACAAAAACAGGGAGGATATATTTTTTAATCAATTTAAAATCAACTTTAGTTTCGCAGCTGCTACCATCCATTCTTCTATCTTTCAATATGAATCTGAGTGTAACATTAGATGCAATATATGCAGCAATTATACTTAACAAAAAACTACTTATCAAACCATTTAGTTGGAAACCAATTTTAACAAAAATAATAACACTCACTAATTTAACAACAACGCCCCATATCCCTGAAACACTTACGTCCTTGAACTTCTGCCATCCATTTAAAATTCCATTATTAATCGCCAAGAGAAACGAGAAGAACATCGAAATCCAAATAATTACAAGGGGAACATTACTTTCAATATTCAAGAAAGAGCTAATATATGGTGTTGCAAAAAAAGTAATAAGTAGCACGGGAATACCATATTTAAAAACTCTTTTGTTCATGTATTCTATTATCTTGTAACTTCCATTTTTATCATCAACTGCCTTGCATTGAGCAGCATATTTCGTAGCAACCATTGTCAATGTCATTGCGGGAACAGAGATAATATTCATAAGAGAAATAAGCGATTCCACTTCTCCGTAAACTTGGACGCTAACCATCCTTCCAACAACTAGATGAAAGACGTAGTTCAATATATTCGCAACCATGCTGCCAGCAAAAAGAACAGCACTATTTCGAGCAAACGCATTTTTTTTAAGTCCTTGAATCATTTTTGTATCTTTTCTTTTAAAAAATTCACGAATTCATTTATTTCTGAATGTTTTTTTGTGTCTATATAATGTTCAACGGCAGTTTTCTGCGCATTCTTTCCCATTTCAATCCTGAAACCATCATCTTTAATAAGCTTATTCAAACAATCATGCCATTGATTTTCATCGGCAGCCAATAATCCATCTTTTCCATGCGTTATCGTGTCTTTAAAAGAAGAAGTTGCGGTTGCCAAAGTTGGGACACCAACAATTCCAGCTTCGAAAAATTTAAGTGCTGATTTTGCCTGACAAAATGGATTATCAATCTCAAGCGGAGCGATATTAATATCAACATTCAAGATCAACTCTGGCAATCTTTTCATTGGAACAAATGCTTGATATTCAATCTGACTTTCAACATCAGCAAATTTCCCATTCAATTTCAGATATCCAACAATAACAAGCACAGCATTTGCATTTTCTTTGAGCACGCGCACAAGGACATCAGAGACGGTGTCAAAGTCATTATCATGACTTTTTGATCCGGAAAAATACCCGATACGAACTTTTCCATCGTTCTTTTTTATTTCTTTTTCTTTTTTTAATGCATTTTTAGCCCATTTGACTTGATTAGCATTCATTTTATTCTTTGAAATAAAAACTGCTTTTTCTGGATATTTCAATTTAATTGCATCCGCTAAATATTTTGTCGAAACGACACAATGTGAAACATATGAGTCCTCTAGAATTTCCCTGCCAATTCCGTTATCATACCAGCTTCGTTCTTCTTCCCCCATGTAAGTATAATAGTGCATTTGTGGAATGTATTGCGGATCAAACACTAAATCATCAGTTTCAAAAATAATTGTCTTTTTTTGAGCTTCAACCTCCCTGATAAATTTCTTTATATGATCATTATGGATAACACGCTGAAGAATAAATACTTTAAATTTTTTCGAAAGCAATAACAAGCTGATATTATCTTGAGAAACCACAGTTGATGTAATTCCATATTGCAGAAGCTCTTCAGATTGATTGGAACAACGATAAAAACGCGAACCTCCCGGGCAACCTGACACATAAAGGACATCACCGCTTTTCAAAAAAGTACGTGCAAATTCAGAAATATAATGCCAAATACGAAAAAACAACGAGGCCATACCCCGTTCTCGTAATACCTTTACTGACATATTTAATAGGTGTTTTGTTTGTTTCATTGTTTGTATTGCTCCAATAATTTTCCATATTTCGCCATAGCACCCTCTGTTTTTTCCAATGTAAGTATTCTTCCATTGTTAAGCACGAGTGTTCTGTCGCAAAATTTCTTCATATTCTCTGAATCATGAGAAACAAATAGAACAGTTTTTATGCCACGAATTTCTTGAAAATAATCATAGCACTTTTGTTGAAAATTAGCATCTCCAACAGCAAGGACCTCATCCATAAGCAAAACTTCACGATTAGCATGAATGGAGACAGCAAAAGCCAGACGAACTTGCATTCCTGAGGAGTAATTTTTAAGCTTTTGATCAATAAAGCGTTCGAGTTCAGAAAATTTCACAATGCTATCAAATTTTTCATCAATTTGCTTCTTCGACATCCCTAAAACAGTGGCATTGAGGTATACATTGTCACGACCGGAAAGTTCAGGATTAAACCCTATTCCTAGTTCCAAAAAAGGAGAAATTCTCCCATTTATCTTCACACCGTGAAATTCGCCTCGATGGACTTTGTCCGATTTCACTGGGGTGTCTGCTTGATATATACCAGCCAAAATTTTAAGCAGAGTAGATTTTCCTGATCCATTTCGTCCAATAATTCCGAAAAATTCTCCTTTTTTCACTTCAAACCCTTTGTTGCGACTGAAGAAGCTAACTGCCGCTCCACGCAAAGAAGACACCTTCTCATGAGGAATTCGGAAAGTTTTAGAAATGCTTGAGACTTTTATAGCTATATTTGAATCCATAATCCGATAATTAAACACTCGTATTTAAATCCTAAATCTAAATTTCCAATTTCCAATAAAATCTAAAGCTCAAATCCGAATATTATTATTTGGAATTATTAATAATAGCAGCAAAGATAAATGTAAACTCTTGAGCTTCTCTCCATAATACTCTACATTCCGACTCTTTTCCAACTGCTCGTGCAATCATCCTCATCCAATGCATTGTTTCTTTTGATTCTTTCTTGCAAATGCCTATCTTATGTCTGAAATCTTTTTTTGATTCTGCACAATCCGCTTCCATGTAATTCGCGCCTATGCTAGTTGCACTTCTGATGCATTGATTTATCAATGGTCTGGTTATCTCATTTTTCTCAACAATTTTCAAAAAATCAATCATATTTTCTCCAAAGATCGCTGTTCTTTCGACCAAATCGTATTTTTTGTCTTTTTGATTTTGAACTTCATTAGTCATTGGAAATTCAGATTTTAGATTTTATGATTGTTTTTTGACTGAAATTGCAATGTCGGATTTTGAATCCATGGAATTTAAAAAACTAT
>LBTS01000005.1 GCA_000992165.1 Candidatus Moranbacteria bacterium GW2011_GWC2_37_8
TGATTGCTCCGTTTTCAAGGATTTTTCCTGACTTTAAAATAGGTAATTTCTTCGTTGAAACGACAACACTAGTTGCTCTTATAGTGTATGTTCTTGTCGGATATTTGATTCTGGAAGTGTTTTCTTTTATCGGCAGGCCTTATATGGATAAGGAGGTGTAGCATACGCTTAAGTAATTAGATAAAAAGATATCAATATTTTATGTAATATTATGTATTGACAAATGTAGTAAAAGGGAGTATAATAGATAGTTATATTTATGCATGCCTGAGTGCCCTGCAAAAGGGGTTTTGGTGTGTTTTGCGCTATAATTAACCTCTTTTAGAGATGTTATGAAGAACCCCAAAGTCTTAGTTGTCGAAGATGAAGTCAAAATAGCTGGCCTAATTAAGCGGGTTATTGAATCTGAAAATTATAGCGTCGAGCTTGCTCATGACGGCAGGCAGGGTTTGGTAATGGCTGAAAAAAACGATTACGATTTGATAGTTTTGGATATTATGCTCCCAAAGCTTAATGGGCTTGAGATTTGTAAGGCTCTTCGCAGTGATAATGTTAAAACTCCCATAATCATGCTGACAGCTAGGGATACGATTGAAGACAGGTTGGCTGCATCAGATGCGGGAGCAGATGAATATCTCTCAAAACCTTTTTATTTTGAAGATCTTCTTGAAAAAGTGAGAGCTCTTATTGATGCCAAAAATGAAAGTAGCGAAATAAACGGGGTAAGGCATAATGATCTGAATGAGAAAAAAGAAATTATCCGGGGAAAGATAAATCAGAAAATAATGGATAATATTCCGGTTAGTATTGTCACGATCGACAAGGAAGGAAACATGGTTTCAGCCAATAAATATTATAGTAATTTTTCCAAGAGCAAGGATTTTCATGGTAATAATATTTTTACTGGAAAATTCTTCCAGCGCGAAAATCTGATTGAAGATTATAAAAAACTTTTGTCAGACGGGACGATGGTTAAAAGAGATCATCTTTTTGAAAGGAATGATAAAGGTGAAGATAAGTATTTGAAAATTACAGCCATCCCGCTTTTAGATAAAGAGGGAAATATTGAAGGAGCTCTCTCAATGGCTCAGGATAACACTGAATCCGTTTTGCTACAAAAGCAGCTACAACTTCTTAATGAGGAATTGGAAAAAAAAGTTGCTCGCCGCACTGCTCAGCTTGATGCAGCCAATAAGGAAATAGTAAAAGTATTGGAATTGAAGTCAATGTTTGTGGCTGATGTTTCGCATGAAATGAGAACATCACTTGCGATAATTCAAGGGAGCATTGAACTATTATCAAGGGGCTTAGTGGAATCTTGCGATATAGAAGATTCTTATGGACAAATTTTCAGTGAGATAAGAAGGATGTCGAGCATGCTTTCTGATATGTCACTGCTCAGCGAATCTGAGACATCAAAGATGAGGCTTGACCTTCGTGAGATTGAAATGAATCAGCTTATTGCTCAAGTTTGTAAATCATTGAAGAATCTGGATTCAGATAAATATATTGAAATAAAGCATCGCAATCCTAAGAAAAAAATCTTTGCAATTGTTGATTCTACTCAGATTGAGAAATTAGTCATGAATCTGGTTCAAAATGCAATCAGATATAACAAAGAAAATGGCCGCGTGGAAATATGGGCGCAAGAAAATGATGGTCAGGTTGAAATAAATGTTAAGGATTCCGGAATTGGAATTCCCGAAGAATACCAGCAAGATATTTTCGAACGTTTTTATCGGGTTGATAAGGCTCGGTCAAGAAATGAAGGAGGTAGCGGTCTTGGTCTGGCAATCTGCAAGTGGGTGGCGGAAGTTCATGGCGGAAAGATTAGTGTTGAAAGCATCTTAGGCCAAGGCTCCTTATTTTCAGTGACTTTACCTAGGAATAATGAAAAATCGGAAGCGGTTAATATTGATATTGACAGTATCATTAGTTAATGATACTGTATTCTGTTTCTCTGTATAGATATCGATGAACCTTTACAATTTACTATCGCAAAGAAATTTCCACTTTCCTATTAATCGCTTTTTGATGATATAGCTCAAATTTCCCAATCAAAGGAGACCTACCATGGATAAAAAACCGAAAATGCTCATAGTCAATCCAAGGATTGATGATGCAAAACAGTGGTTTGGAGAATTCTGTAAGGTTTACCAGGTAAGTAATTTGGAAGCTGCAGAGTGCATACTGAGGGTTGTCAAGATAGACATATTTCTGCTTGATGTGAACAACACGGAAGAGTTGATAATTGCCAGCTGGTACAAGATAAGATTTCCTCGGGCGATTGTTTGTCTTTGGACTTCTCAAATTCAGCAATTGAATTGCAGCCTCTTGATCGGGATGATATGTATTCAAAAAACAAGCAAGAATCTGGTTGTTCCTGTAATTATGAACCAGTGGCTACTGAAGAACCAGGAAAAATGGGCGATGGAAAAGCGTATGGAGATTTCCAGGAAACTTTCTCCGGATCTGGTCAGGGTTTACTTTCGCGAACCGAAGGAATCATTGGAAGCTCTTCATATGTACCTTAAACGTGATCGGCATAAGGCGATCATGTCGGTGGCCTGTAGGGAGCCATCTCGTCCGAATCAGATAAACTTCTATTTGCAACTCATGCGAGGATGTTATGCTGATTGTAGAATGTGCGGTACATGTAGGATTAGAAATGTTACAAAGCTGTCGGGGCATGAAATTGCAGCTCAAGTGCCGCATCTTACGGAAACCTCTAAAGCATTTGGATATCTGAAAGGTGATGATATTTCCATCGGTTATCCGAATGGTGGGGATCCCATTTATTGCACCTTTGAACTTTGCCAGGCAATTGACATAATCGATTATATCGATGGACTGAAGGTCAGGCATACGGTTACAACAATTGGAAGTGAAAAGGTTTTTAGAAGGCTTTTTTCAAGATTAAGCGATCACAATGTAAGCTACCATTTGTCGGGACACTCGACTGAACAAAAACTCCGCAACTGGCTGATGCCTGCAACCAAAGAAGAATCTTTGGAAAGGATGATAGGCTTATGCTCCGAGCATCACGCAAGGACGGGACAAAGATTCACGTATTGCCACATGCTGATTAAGGATTTCAATGATTCGCCGGAAGAAGCGGACAGGATAGCTGACCTGATAATGGGAACGCCGTTTGATGTCAATGTCATGACCATATCTGATGGGTGTCTCTCATTGTTTTCTAGAAAAGTAACGGATCAAGACGGCTTAGATTTCACGCATGAGCTCTTACAGCGCGGAATCAAGGCGAAGTATCGGGAAAACATCGGAAAGGGAATGGTCAAATGTGGCAGACACATTACCACCTATGATCGTGACGCCATCAAAGACTGATTTGAACCGAGGGAACAACATTCAGGGAAGTAACCAAGTTTTTTCTAACTGTCACTATGATATAGAAAGGAAGGGTGGATTATGCTGAGTACGCAAAAATGAAAGGGGATGCTTTAGCAAAAGCTCCCCTTTTAAATTTGTTAAAATAACCTTAATGTAATCTTAATAGTTGTTCATGTATAAAAAGATAAGATAAAAAATAATATAATAAAAATAATAAACAATGGAGTACCCAATTTTAATTGTTGATGACAATAAGCTTTTGACAGGGATATTATCGAAATTGCTTCACTCTCTTGGTTATGATGTAGTTGTTGCGCATTCAGGCAGGGAAGCCATGAGAATGCTTAAAAACATAAAACCAAAAATAATTTTTCTTGATATCGGAATGTCGGTAATGGACGGATATGAAGTTGCAAAAAATATTCGTAACGACGATAATTTTTCCCAAACAATTCTAGTTGCATTTACGGGTCGCAATAAAAGGGATGACAAATTGAAAGCGCGGGAGGCTGGCTTTGATCATTATATTAACAAATCTGCCAGCATCGCAGAAATAAGAATGATTCTTAATGCTTACGATTTTTAGGAATTTCACATATAAAAAACCATCGATTATTTTTCGATGGTTTTTTATATGTGAAGAGGAATTTTATTTCGAAATTTTATATCCAATTCCTCGCACCGTTTCAATCAACTGCGCGCTGCCCAATTTTTTTCGGATGCTTGTGATGTGCACATCAACTACATTGGCAAACGAATCAAACGCGAAATCCCAAACATTGCAGAGAATGTCATCGCGCGAAAGTGCTTTATTCGGATGACGCATGAGGTATTCAAGGAGTGAAAATTCTTTCAGTGTCAGAAGGACTGGTTTTCCGCAATAGCTGACACTCTTGGTGGCAGGATTAAGATTAACGTTCTTGATTGAGATTTCCATTGGCAAAGATGAATGCGGTCTTCTGAGAATTGCCCTGATTCTGGCTTGCAGCTCATCAAATGAAAAAGGCTTGGTCAGATAGTCGTCAGCGCCAGCATTTAGCCCAGCCGTTACATCCCTCTTGTCATCCTTGGCTGTAAGCATCAAGACGGGCGTGGTGAAGTCTTTTGATCTCATTTCGGCCACTATTTCTAAGCCGCTTTTATTAGGAAGCATGAAGTCAAGAACTATGAGGTCATAGTCGCCGTGATAGACATTTATGCGCTCCAGAGCTATTTGGCCGTCTAGGACGTAATCAACCACAAAACCTTCAGCTGAAAGGCCCTTTTGAATGATTTTAGCAAGATTTTCTTGGTCCTCGACAATAAGGATTTTCATATTTGATCCAATCTTAATCATTACTTCCATACAATGCAACCTGGTTAGATATTACATGATAGTACAACAAAAATGCTTGTCAAGGGCTTAATCTTATCTTAATGATTGCTTTGGCAAAATGTAATTAATAATCATTTAAATATAATAATTATGAAAAAGGCGACAAACCAGCTTTTGCAGCTACCAGCTAATGATATCGAATTGAGATCAAAGCAGGCGTGCGATTTGCGAACTCTTTGCGCAGAAATGACCGATGAGGAAATTGTCGGTTTGGCAAAAGAAAATAAAGAATATTTCACTTGCTTGGTTGAACGTTATGAACGAAAAATGAAAATATATGTTAAGCGCATAACTGGAGCGCCAAATGAAACAGTAGAGGATATCGTTCAGGAAGTTCTTTATAAAGTTTATGCGAACATCGACAAATTTAATCAGAACATGAAATTTTCATCTTGGATATATCGCATTGCTCACAATCAGGCGGTGAACAATTTTCTTTATGAAAAACGTCGAAAAACAGAAAGTTTGCTCTACAATGAAAAAGGAGAACTGATCACCGTGCTTAGAGATAGTCATGATATTTGGAGGGAAATTCAACAAGATTGTATTAATGAAAAAGTAGTAGATGCACTTTCGCATATTTCCAAGAAATACAAAGATGTCATTGAACTTAATTATTTCGCTGAAAAAAGTTATCAGGAAATATCCAAAGAACTTGGCAAGCCGGTCAATACGATTGGAACGATGCTTAATAGAGGAAGAAAGATTTTAAAAAAAGAATTAATTGGAATGGGAGTTTTCTGCGATATTGCAATGGTTCAGATGGAAAAAGATTTCAGCTTCAAGGGTTGATAGGGATATGAAAAAGCGCCTCCTCTAGGGGGCGCCTTTGTTTGCGGTTTACGCAAGGGTTGAGGTGTAAATTTTGAGCAAAGAGTTGATGTAGGCGACGTCTTCCAAGCATTGGCTGCAAAGGAATTTTCCTTTTAGTCTGCTGTTGAAAATGTCATTGATTATTTTGACAGTTATTTCCTCTGCTTTCTTGTTGGAAACTGTGTCGGTTAATCCTGCGTATCCTATCTGCACGCTAATAATTTCAAAAATTGGCGTGCGAGTCGAATCGCTATCGTTTTGACACGTTGTGGAATTTTCAATTAACTTAGCCGCAATTTCAAGCTCCCCCATGTAGGTTGCGTCATTATAAAACTTGTAACATATTTGGGGATGGAAATAACTATAGGACTGCTTTTGATACTGTGCTATAAATTTTGTTCTCAATTTACCCTCCTGGTGGATGTTTGTTTGTTAATATTACTAGACAAATTATTCTATAGCATGATCACTTTTAAGTCAACTGCACGTTATAAAATGTGATACCATTGGCTTTTCCACGAATCACTTGGGTTATTTGCATTAAGATCCGCATTTATTTAAATACCCACCTTAGGTGGGTATTTAAATAAATAATTTTGTTATTAATTGCTCAATTAGTGAACTCTTTCTTTTAGATTTCTATAATTTTTGTATCCATCGTAGCTTTTGAAAAGTTTGAATTGGCTTTGAATTTTTGGATCAAGCATTTTCAATTCTCGATCGGACAAATCTCGGTGGTTCCTATAAATTGCCTCAAGAGCAAAGAAGCTGGTTGGATCACTCTTCTTCATTTCTTTCAAAGTAACATATATCTTTTTACTTTCATCATTCCTATATTTTTTCCTAAGCTCTTTATATTTTTCACATGTATCTCCGCAATGATCATTGTCATTGATTGAGGCGACAGCTGGAGCTACAACTGGAACTACAACTGGAACTACAACTGCTGCAGGAATTTGGGGAGTTTCACTAACGTTTATAGTAACAGATTCCGTGTCTGAAGCTGTGGCGTCAGAAGCAATGACATCAAAAGTAAATGTCCCAATTGCCGAAGGTGTCCATGAGAAAACACCAGCTACTGGATCAATCACTGCTCCGGTTGGAGCGTTTGCAAGTGAAAAAGTTAGAGTATCTCCATTTGGATCAGTTGCAACAGCTGTGAATGTCACGGCGGAATTGACCAATGCGTTTTGTGTGGCAATGGCTCCCAGCACTGGCGCGCCATTAATTGGCTGGGCTATTGTTGTCATATCGAAGTTATCATTTATTCCACTAATTGTTAATGTTGCAGTTGTGGTTGCTCCGAAACTTGCGGATGACGTTTGCCTTACTGTAACGGTCTCACTGTTATTAACAGTTCCACCAGCTGAAGTGAATGCTCCTCCGCTTATTGAATATTCTCCGCCAACAATTGAAATTGGAACTGCGACATTTATTCCCGTAACGTTGATAGGATTCGAGTCAACAATGGTGCTAAGTGTGATATCTGTTTGATCGACAAATATAAATTGATCAGGAGTTGAATCTTCGCTTACTGTTGTTACGCTGAAGATTGAACTTACACCACCAATTGTTAGCGTCGCAGTAGAAGTTGTTGCAAAATTTGCAGCTGAAGTTAGTCTTACCGTCACTGTGTCATTTTGAGAAATCAAAACTGGATCAGGAGTATAAGGTCCTCCGTTGATTGAATATTCTCCCCCGGTGATTGTTGCAGGCGACGGGGAATTGATTCCAGTCACTGTAATTGTGTTTGAAGTTTCAATCGTATTAAGCGGTGCTTCGGTAATTGTAGATAGTGTGAAAGGATCAGGAAGTGTGTCTTCAGCAGCAGTTGTCACAGTGAAATCATCACTGATACCTCCTATGGAAAGCGTGGCTGTTGTTGGAGTGGTGAAACTTGCTGACGATGTCTGTCTAACTATGACAGATTCTCCATTATTAACTATTCCATCAACTGAAGTGAATGCGCCGCCATTGATTGAATATTCTCCACCGACAACTGAGATAGGAGTTGGTGCCGTAATTCCGCTCACTGTGATTGCGCCCGATTCAATTGATGTGCTCAGCGCAATATCTGTTTGATCAATAAAAGAGAACGGATTTGGAGTTGTGTCTCCAGGCTGACCAACTGTGATTACTGAAAAAGTATCACTTATTACTCCAATGGTTAATATGACATCAGTGGTGGTATTGAAACTTGCAGAAGAAGTTTGCCTTACTGTAACGGCCTCACCATTATTAACAGTTCCACCAGCTGAAGTGAATGCTCCTCCGTTTATTGAATATTCTCCACCAGTGATTGTGATTGGCGCTGGACTATTGATTCCTGCGACGGCAACGGCATTTGAATCAATCGGGGTGCTAAGTGTAACATCTGCTTGATCGATAAATATAAATGGATCAGGAGTTGCATCTTCAGCAGCTGTTGTGATAGAAAAAATATCGCTGAAATCTCCTACGGTCAATAAGGTTTCAGTTATTGAAGAAAAACTTGAAGAAGTCGTTTGTCTTACCACGACGCTGTCGTTGTTATTCACTGTTCCATCGGCCGAAGTGAAAGCTGCTCCATTGATTGAATATTCTCCACCAACGATAGTAATGGGCGTAAGTGTGTTTATTCCTGTTACCATGATGGGACTTGAACTAATTGCAGTATTTATTGCAGCATCAATTTGATCAATGAAAGTAAAAGGATCTGGCGTGGTGTCTGGCTGTGCTAATGTTGTTACCCTGAAATCGTCAGCTACTCCGCCAATGTTGAGCACAGCTGATGTTGCAGTCAAAAAATCAGGAGATGAAAGAAGTCTGACTATAACCGTGTTTCCATTTTCAACAGTTCCTGCTGCAGAAGTGAAGACTCCGCCATTTATTGAATATTCTCCTCCCGTAACATTAATCACGGACGGTGAATTTGTGCCAGCGACTGTTATAGGCGCTGAATCAACAGCAACATTGAGCGGAACATTGACTTGGTTTACAAATGTAAATCCATCAGGAACAGTGTCAATAGCTGGATCTGAAATCGTGGTAACTCCGAAGTCATCTCCTCCCAAACCAACTCTTAAGAAAGTTGTTGTTGTAGTTGAATAATTAGGCGATGACGTTAATCTTACGATTACAGTTTGATTATTATTGACTATTCCTGCTGCTGAGGTGAAAGGCCCATTGTCTATCGAATATTCTGCTCCATTATTAATGGAAATTGGAGTTGGAACATCGATGCCAGTAATTGTGATAGGCGCAGAATCAATCGGGGTGCTTAGCGAAACATTATTTTGCGCCGGAAATGAAAAAGCGTCAGGAGTTGTGTCTACTAAGGTTGCAATTGCTGAAACCGGAGTAGGTTCAGGATTGAATGGCGCAGCTGCTGAATCTACAAAGCTTCCGCTTCCTGGAGTGACGGTTACTGTTGCTGTAGCTCCTGATGCTCCAACTGCTGAAAATCCAAGATCTGCAAGTTCAATTGTTCCAGTTTGAGGGGTCAATGTTGATGCGGTTATAGTGCTTATGCCCGGTCCAGCACTAGCAACTACAGTTCCAGTAAATAGTGGATTGAGAATAATATTCGTATCAGTCAAAATATCAATCACACTTTCATCGTATGTTATTGAGATGGAGAAAGAAGTGATATCTCCGCCTGTCACATTAACACTGACAGGAACATTTATTGCTGAGCCGGTTGAAACTTGAAAATCATTTATAAGTAGCGATCCCGTGGCAGCATATACCTTTTGTACTCCCATGAGCAAAATGCTAGGGATCAGCAGGGTTGCCATAATGACATTTTTAGAAGGGTGTTTCATGTTGATGATAGAAATAGTACTTGCGCTATTTTTCGGCGTAGTTGAATTCCTTTTGTTAAAAATTTTAAATCGAGCTTTGGACTTTTACTACCAGCTTTAATTGGTAATATTTCAATTGATACAAATTGCGATATATCTATAAATCTTTGATGAATATTTTTAAGATCTTTGAATTTATTTACACAAAAGCCGTTTCGAGGTAGCATACCCCTATGAAACAAAAAACAGCACTCGACATTTTAAAGCTTGGGCATAACGTTTTTCTGACAGGTCCTGCCGGTAGCGGTAAGACCTATTTGCTTAATCAATACATTGAATATCTTAAGAAAAACAATATTGGGGTTGCTGTGACCGCATCCACTGGAATTGCTGCTACTCATATGAATGGCCAAACGATTCACAGTTGGTCAGGTATGGGCATTGCTGATTCCATTTCTGAAGAAGAAATTTCCAAGATGAGGAAGCGGAGATATTATAGCGAGCGCATAAGAAACACTAAGGTTTTGATTATTGATGAAGTTTCCATGCTTCACCCTCATCAGCTCGACATGGTCAACGCTATTTGCAAAGGGTTCAAAGACCCTTTTTCTCCATTCGGAGGACTGCAGGTCATTTTATGCGGCGACTTTTTTCAATTGCCTCCAGTGGCTAAATATGGACAGTCGAGTTTTGCTATGGAATCTTCGGCTTGGGAAGAAATGGAACTGAAAATCTGCTATCTGGATGAACAACATCGACAAGAGGATGGCAGTATGCTCAAAATTCTCAATGACATCAGAAGTTGCAGCTGCGATCAGGATACGATAGACCTTATTCATACTCGCAAAAACAAAGCGATAAAGAATGTTATCACACCGACCAAACTTTTCACGCACAATGCCAACGTGGATTTCATTAATGACTTGGAACTGAAAAAAATCAGCGAGGAGATAAAAACTTTTGTCATGAAGGATGGTGGAAACGAACATCTCATCGCTACAGTCAAAAAAGGATGCCTGGCTCCGGAAAAATTAGGGCTCAAAAAAGGCGCGGTAGTTATGTTTGTGAAGAATAATTTTGAAAGAGGATATGTCAACGGCACGCTTGGAAAGATAATCGGCTTTGATGATAGCGACATGCCAATCGTGAAAACGCACTCAGGGAAAACTATCGTGGCCACCCCGGAAAAATGGGCAATTGAAGAAGATGAAAAATCCTTGGCATTCGTAACTCAAATTCCATTGAGATTGGCTTGGGCGATCACGGTGCACAAAAGCCAAGGCATGACGCTTGATGCGGTGGAAATGGATCTTTCCAAATCTTTTGAATACGGCATGGGCTACGTTGCCCTTTCGCGAGTCAGGACTTTGGATGGAATAAAGCTATTAGGAATCAATAGCAGGGCTTTGGACGTGAATCCGAAAGTATTTGAATTTGATAAGACCTTGGCAGAGCTCTCCCGCGGTAATACCAACTATATGACTAAGATGAAAATTTCAGAGAAATGCTCATTGCAGAAAGATTTTTTGGAAAAATGCAAAGTTTAAGATTTTATGGAAATATATAAATTAAATTCAAGCGAATGGGAGATATATAGGACATTGAGGCTTGAGGCTCTTCGTGAGAGTCCGCAGGCTTTTGGCGACTGCTTTGTAGAATCGGCATTGCTTAGCGATGAGCATTGGAAAGAGGAATTTGAAAATCCGAAAAGTTTCATTTTGGTTGCGCGAGATGGCGGCGAGCCATTTGCTATGGCAGCGGCTTATCAAGAAGACGGCGAAAAAATGAAACACATTGCGTACGTTTGGGGCGTGTATGTGAAAAAAGCTTATCGCGGAAAAGGAATTGGAAAACAATTGATGGAATCGCTCTTAGATGAAATTGCGGCAATCGGAGAAATTGAAAAAGTAGACCTCAACGTGAACGCTTCTCAACTTAGCGCGGTGCGCCTTTATGAAAGACTCGGTTTCGCAGTCGCCGGAACCTTGCACAAAGAACTAAAAATAGGCGACCAGTATTTTGATGAACACGTAATGGAGAAATTTTTGTAATAAAAAGGTATAATACCCAGGGCAAGCCCTGGACCCTTTGGGCTCACGAGGCCCGTCTCGTTCGAGGCTCGCCGAGGTGGACAAGCCTCGAGGTATTAACCTTTTTGATATCGTCGCTCGTTCGGAAATGAAAGATTACTTTCATTTCTCTCGCTGCGCTAGATAATAAATAATATGAATATTGCAAAAATAGCTTGGAAAAATTATGTATCTCTTATTGTAATCGCATTGTTGATTGTGGTGGTCATCTTTTTTTTCATGCGCCAGGATACCTTTCAGATTTTTCGCCAAGCGGTGCAAAATAATTTAGCTTGGGGCGCTATGGTTTATATTTTATTGGAAATGGTTTCCATTGTGGTGGTGCCAGTCACCACTATCGTACTTATTCCTTTGGCAGTAGAATTTTTCGGACCTTTTCTCGCGGCAATATATAGCATCATCGGCTGGGCTGCGGGCGGAGCGCTAGCTTTCTTGATTGCGCGGAAATTCGGAAGGCCTATAGTAGAAAAACTTTTCAATATCAAAGAGGTTGAAAAATATCGCAAATATATTTCCGAAGACATCGGTTTTTGGACTGTGGTATTGTTGCGCCTACTGCTGCCGGTGGATATTCTCAGTTATGCTCTCGGACTTTTTAGTATCATTTCATTCCGACGCTACATGTTGGCAACTCTTATAGGAATCACGCCGTTCGCCTTTATTTTTTCCTACACCGGCCAAGCACTGATAATGGGGCAATATGGCGGAGCTGTTATTCTTGCCATTGTCTCCGTTGTTATTCTTGTTTTGCTGTGGAGAATTGCGAAAAAGAAATATCGGAAGATGTGAAATTAACGTTTTGATAGACTTTAGATCCTTGAAGACTTGAGTTCATATTTGGAATGTGCGAGAATGATGATATATACAAAAATTGATATAAAAATATGCCAAAAATTAAAGACATTGCAAAAGTGGATCGACCGCGAGAAATCTTGGAAAAATATGGACCAGAAAAACTTAGCGACGCACAGCTTTTGGCAATCTTGCTTCGCACTGGAACAAAAGATTGTAATGTTATTGAACTTTCCAAAAAAATTCTCAAGAAGTTTCCAAATGAAAAATTGCTCAGCGCAACAATTGAAGACCTAAGTGAAATTCATGGTCTTGGGAAAGTGAAGGCAACTGAAATTTTAGCATGTTTAGAATTTGGCAGAAGAATTTTAAAAGACAAAAAATCAGCTCTCATTTTGTCACCGAAAGACGTTTGGGAAAATTGCAAAGATATCCGCGACCACAAAAAAGAACATTTTGTGGTTTTTTATTTAGACACACGCAATCAAGAGATTCAAAGAGAAATAATCTCAGTCGGCACGCTCAATGCGAATCTGGTGCATCCACGCGAAGTTTTCGAACCGGCCATCAAGCATTCCTGTGCGCAAATCATCGTGGCCCATAATCATCCCTCCGGCAATCCAGAGCCCTCAGATGACGACCTCGCCATCACCAAGCGCCTCACAGAAGCAGGGAAGATTTTGGGAATTGAAGTTATCGACCACGTTATTATGACAAAGAATGATTGGCATAGTATAGTTGAGGCAATGCCTGTAAAATATTAGCTGTGCATAACTTCAGTTTTTGGCTAACGTAAGAGTCTTTGATGAGTGGTATCTAAAGTGTTATAATAACATTGTATCATATCAAAATTAAAAAGTTAGTTAACTTTGCTAAAGTGAATAGTCACTAAACGTTGAGTTAGTTACTATTGAGAAACATGACCAAAGAAGAGATTAAAAAATTTGTAGCATCATTCACTGATAAACTGGATCGCACCATGGTCATTGTTGATTATGGTAATGTTGAAAAATGGAAGTATAGTCTTGATTGGAAAGTTGGACTCAAGGAATTGGGTCAGCTGGTAAAAAACTTTTCAAAAGAAAAAGTATTTCTTCGAAGATTTTATTACGGCAGTGATTATGGCAAAAATGATAACTCACAAGTTTTGGTGGGTTGGTCACGCTCAGTTATTGAACGAGCACGTATGAATGCATTTGAGATAATCACGAAACGTGTAAAATATATTCATGATTCCAATAATAAAACAGGTTTTGAGAAAAAATGCGATTTGGATGTTGAGATGGCAATTGATTTAGTAAAAGAAAGAGATAATTACGACACAATTATTTTATTTTCTGGCGATGGTGATTTGATGTATGCAGTGAAATATTTGCATGATGAATATGAAAAAATCTGTTATGTTTTTGGCGCCAGAGATCATGTAGGAAGAGAAGTATTTGATGCAAAAAAAGATGGCGTGGTGAAAGATATTTTGTTTACTGAAGATTTTGAGTATAGATTGAAGGATAGTTATGTGAAGCAATGCAGGCATTAAAAAGACTTTAAAAATCAAAAAACCCGCTCAAGAGCGGATTTTGATCAAAATGGGGTAGACCTATTGCCTACATGTACATAGTAGGTCATTTTGAGACATTTGTCAATATCTCTAAATTGTTGCCTACCACTAATTAATACGGAAAAATGGCTAATAAATTTCAAGAATATGTCCACATTGGCGTGGGCTTTTGTTGTTTTAAGGCCAAAATAAGTTGATTTCATGAGGGGAATGTGGGAGAATGGGGTATAAGTCAATCAGTGCTGTTACGTAGCATGCTACGTAACAGCGCAATGTAACAAAATTTACTTTTGAAAATATGGCTAACGATACAAAAAAACAGGAGGAATTTGAAAAGACACTTTTTAAGGCTGCGGATAAGCTGAGAAAAAATATTGATGCGGCGGAATATAAGCATGTTGTGCTTGGACTTATTTTTATCAAATATATTTCTGATTCTTTTGAGGAATTATATGAAAAATTAAAAAGTGGTGAGGGCGAATATGCTGGCGCTGATCCAGAGGATAAGGATGAATATAACGCCGAGCATGTTTTCTTTGTGCCACAAACTGCACGTTGGTCATATATTCATTCGCGAGCAAAACTTCCGTCTCTTGGAAATGATATTGATGAAGCCATGGAGGCAATTGAAAAAGAAAATCCAACCCTCAAGGGCGTGCTGGCAAAAGTTTATGCGCGTCCTAACTTGGACAAGGCTGCGCTTGGAAGTTTGGTTGATTTGATTGGCAATATTGCACTTGGGGATGCAGTTTCAAGGTCAAAAGATCTTTTGGGAAGAGTGTATGAATATTTTCTGGGAGAATTTGCAAATGCTGAGGGAAAAAAGGGAGGACAATTTTACACTCCAAAATCAATCGTGAAATTGATGGTTGAAATGATTGAGCCATATAAAGGGCGTGTCTATGATCCTGCTTGTGGAAGTGGCGGGATGTTTGTGATGAGTGAAAAATTCGTTGAGGAGCACAAGGGAAACATTAATGATATTTCCATCTATGGACAGGAATCAAACAAAACCACTTTCAATTTGTGTCGCATGAACCTTGCTATTCGAGGGATCGATGGGCAAGAAGTGAAGTGGAACACGGAAGGATCATTCCTCAATGACACGCATAAAGACTTGAAAGCAGACTATATTCTCGCAAATCCTCCGTTTAATGATAGTGATTGGTCAGGAGAACTTTTGAAAAATGACCCACGTTGGCAATACGGCGTGCCGCCAACAGGCAATGCAAACTTTGCTTGGATGCAACACATGATTTATCACCTTTCACCAAAGGGTGTAATGGCACTTGTGCTTGCCAATGGTTCACTTTCATCTAACACTTCAAACGAAGGTGAAATTCGAAAAAATATCATTGAAGCTGATTTGGTTGATTGTGTGGTTGCTCTTCCAAAACAACTTTTCTATAACACGGGAATTCCGGCTTGCATCTGGTTTATTTCTCGCAAACGCAGTGGCAATGGAGATCGCAAACGTACAGGCGAAATTCTTTTTATTGATGCAAGTGAAATGGGATTCTTGGCAGACAGGACTCACAAGGAATTTACTGATGTGGATATGCAAAAAATTGCAGAGACTTACAGGCAATGGCGAAGTCCCGAAAGCAAGTATGAAGATGTGAAAGGTTTTTGCAAATCCGCAAAAACAGATGAAATTCAAAAACACAATTTCGTGCTCACTCCTGGAAGATATGTTGGAATTGCTGACGAGATTGATGATGGAATTTCATTTGAAACAAAGATTGGAGATTTGACACAGGAATTGAAAGGGCAGATAGAGAAGGAGGAAGAATTGAATGCAGAGATAAAAAAACAGCTTAGTAGTATTGGATTTAAGTTATAATTAATCATAAAAATATGGGAATTGTAGAAAGTAAAACTGTGAAAATAAAAGTAACAGCTCAAGAAGCTGCAAAAATTGCTGCTGATTACTATAGGGAAGTTGCTAATGATTATGATCAACCAAGCACTGAAGAAGTTGAAATTTCTGAAGATCAGAAATATTGGTTGATAACATTGGGAATAAGAAAACAAGGAGGTGATGCTATCTCATCTTTATATGGTAAAACATACATTGCATATAAGATTTTTAAGATAGATTCTCAAACAGGAGATGTGTTATCTATGAAAATTAGAGAAGTTTAAAGATGGATTATTTAAAGGCGGTTATTATTGATTACAAAGAAAAAGGAATCATAATTGATACAAATTTACTGGTTCTGTATATCGTTGGCTTTTATGATGCTGAATATATAGAAAAATTTCAAAGAGTAAAAAATAAGGGGTACACAAAAGAAGATTTCGAAGCATTATTGAAACTGGTTTCTCCATTTAACAAAATATTTATAACCCCTCAGATATTAGCAGAAGTTTCAAATTTAACATTTAACGATATCAAAGACAATAGATTTCTTGAATATTTCAACGAGGTGCTTAGAATTATTGGTGACATAGAGGAGCATCACATATCAAAAAATATGCTACTGAAAATGCCAATGCTTTCTAAGTTTGGATTTACTGATTCTTCTATTATGGAGCTTGCGCAAAAGGAGGATCTGCCTGTTATAACTGACGATTTCCCTTTGTATAGTTTATTGATAAATTCAGGCATTAGTGCGATAAATATGACTCATATTAGAATTTATAATTAATTGTTATGAATATTGAAAAATATAAAAAAGATTTAGAAGATTTGATTGGCAGGGGAGATTCCTTATATTTCGGAATGATTTTCGAGATTAATCCTCAAGAAAAGGAAGAATTTAAAAAAAGATATAAAAAACAGGAGTGGGAAAAAATAAAAGGAGAATTTGATTTTAGAAAAAATTATCAGTGTTGGTATTCTGAGGCACTTGAATGTGTGAGGCAATTATTACCATCAAGGTTGGAAGATTTTGTTTCATTTTATAAGAGCAAAACAAACAGAAGAGAAATAACGGTTACTAACTACACTGTTAGTGATTATATCCCAGGATTATCCATAACAAGTGGTGGATATGATAAGAAAAAAATTGTAGGTCCTGATGCTGCAGTTCCTTTATTTAAGCAGCAACTTGAAATTATAAAATCATTAAAAAGGAGATTTGAAAGTTCACTTTTTGATATTAGGCACCTTGTTCAAGCTGATGTTTTTGATAATGAATTAGAAGTGGTGGAGGAATTATTGAAAAAGGGATTTGCAAGAGCTGCTGGAGCGGTTGCAGGCGTCGTTCTTGAGGGTCATTTGGAAACGGTTTGTGAAAATCATAATGTTAAAATTTCCAAGACGAAGCCAACGATTAGTGATTTTAATGATGCGTTGAAAAACGCAGATGTGATTGATACGGCAACTTGGCGAAGAATTCAATTTTTAGGAGATATAAGAAACAATTGTGATCACAAGAAAAAAGACGATCCAAGGAAAGAAGAAATCGAAGATTTAATTGAGGGGGTGAAAAAAATAATGAAGAATATTTTTTAAAAATTGAGATAAATGAATTTTCCTAATAAATTTAAAATTTGGTGGTGGGCTGGATTACTGATGATACTTACTATTATTGGCGGTTGGCGTTTTCATGTAGGTACATTTAATGCTTTCGATATATTTATATTTGTCTTTTGGTTTATTTTAGTTTTATTTCCGATAATAAGCGAAATAAATATCGGGGGTATTTCTGTGAAAAAAGATATTGAAGATGCAAAAAAAGAAATCAAGGAGCAAATTGGAGAAATAAAAAATGAAATTAGGAATCATATTAATTTTAACCCAATAATAAATGTACACACTGAAAAAGCAAAAGAGAATGAAATTGAGGAAAAGCTAAAAAATGAAATAAGAAAAGAAGGTAATGTGGATGTTTCAGTCGAGTCTTATAAAAAAGGCAAAATAATCAGTACAAGTGAAAAGGTGCAAAATCGCATAAATGAGTTACGAAAAGTAGAGGATTTGGTAAATAAAATTCTTGTTGAAAGATTTGGTGAAAATTATAGAGCTCAAATTAAAATAATAAATTCTTTGGGAAAAAAGTTTATAGCTGATGGGGCTGTATTTGAAGACAATAAAATAAGAGAAATAGTTGAAATAAAATTTATTACGAGTAAGAGTATCGAAGCTTTTAAATATATCGCAGGAAGATATGTTAATAAAATTGTTGAACTTGGAATAAAGAGGTCGGCTGTTAGGTTCGTATTGGTATCGAAAGATATGAATCAAGAATTTGCTCAAAATATAAAAATTCAAATGGTATTTAATGAGTTCATAAAAAATGTTTTTGAACACGCCTTACCAACTATTAATACTGAGTTTTATAAATTTGATGGGGAAAATTTATTGGAAGTAAATTTGTTAGAAAAAATAAAATGAATAATTGGAAAGAAGCAACTTTAGATAAGGTGATTGAACTGATAATAGATCACAGAGGATTAACTCCTAAGAAATTAGGCGGTGATTGGTCTGATCTTGGTTATAGGGCTATTTCAGCGAAAACAATCAAGAATGGTCAATTGGTCAATGAAGATCAGATGAATATTTTGCCTGAAAATCTTTACAAAAAATGGATGAAGGAGGAAACACAATATGGTGATATTTTTTTAACTTCGGAAGCTCCGCTTGGTGAGCATATTATTTGGAAATCGAAAGAAAAACTTGTCTTGAGTCAGAGAATTTTTGGCATAAGAACAAAAAAAGAAATACTTGATCCATTTTTCTTTAATTATTTTATTGATAGTAAATATTATCAGCACCAATTGAAGAGCAGGGAATCCGGATCTACTGTTTCAGGAATAAAACAGTCTGAATTATTGAAAACTAAAGTTTTATTCCCTTCCCTTTCTGAACAAAAAGAAATTGTAGCCACACTATCAAGCATTGATGAAAAAATTGAACTTTTGCGAAAACAAAATGAAACGCTGGAAAAAATCGCACAGGGGATTTTCAAAGAGTGGTTTGTGGATTTTACTTTGCCCGCCGAAGTTTTAACGAAGGTGGGAATTGATGGCAAAAAATTGAAATTGGAAAATGGAATTCCGGAAGGGTGGAGAGTTGGAAAATTAACTGATATCGCAAATTTCCTGAATGGCTATGCTATGCAAAAATTTCCAGCAGAAAATAAAAATGATTATTTGCCAGTTATTAAAATTAAAGAAATGAATTCCGGGATAACCGATCAGACTGACAAAGCCAGTAAGAATATTCCAGAAAAATACATTGTAAATAATGGAGACATTCTTTTTTCTTGGTCTGGAAGTCTGGACATTAATATCTGGAAATATGGAAAAGGTGCGTTGAATCAGCATTTATTTAAAGTCACATCTGAAGAATACCCGAAATGGTTTTATTTCTATTGGATAAAGTATCATTTGCCAAACTTCAGACAGGTTGCAAATGCAAAAGCTGTGACCATGGGACATATACAAAGACATCATTTAGATGATGTGCAAGTTGTTATTCCTAATGTTGAAAATTTAAAAAAATCTAATGCGATAATCGAGCCAATTTTTGAAAAAACTATTTTAAATAATTCTCAAATCCAAACTCTTTCTAATTTGCGTAACATGCTGTTGCCAAAGTTGATGAGTGGAAAATTTAAATTGGAAAAATAATTATGAAGTCTACAAATAGTTCCTATGATTTCAATGAAAGTTTGAAAAGAATTGACGAAATTATTAATGCAAGTAATGATTCATTTGAAGAGCCTGAAAATTTTCCATCACGCGACAAACTAACATACACAAATGGTTTTTATGTTAATTGCACATCCTTGTTTATTGACATTAGAAATTCTTCAAGCTTACCTGAAAACCACACTAGACCAGTTCTAGCAAAAATTTATAGAGCATATATATCGGAAACTGTTGCAATAATTAATAGTAAGGATACCTGCAGAGAAGTAAACATACACGGGGACTGTGTTTGGGGTGTATTTGAAACTCCCAAAAAGATAGATGTAGATCAGATTTTTAATGTGGCTTATTCGTGCGCATCCATTATCGATATTATTAACTGCAAATTAAGGAAAAAAGGTTTTGCTGAAATCACAGTGGGTATAGGAGTGGATTATGGAAGAGCATTAATGATAAAATCGGGATTTAGTGGAAGTGGAATTAATGAGGTTGTTTGGATGGGTGATGTTGTGAATCAGGCTTCAAAGTTGTGTCATTTTGGTAATAAAAGTGCCCTGGATTGTGAAATTATGGTTTCAAAGGTTATATATGATAATTTAAATAATCATAATAAATCATTACTTTCATGGAATAGTATAAGGGATTGCTATCATGGAAATATTGTTAATATGGATATGGATAAATGGAAAAATGATAATTGCAAATAATATGAATCAACTAAAAATACAATTTTTACATGAAGAATTAAAAAGAACATGTGAATGGATCAAATTTGCTGATCAAAAAGCTGCTTTTATCGCTCTGTATTATTCAGTACTTATTGGTTTTTTGGTTTCAAAAAAAGATATTATTGTTAATGATCTTAAGCAACTACATCTAGGACAACTTTTTGTATTAAATTCCATATTATTTTTATTGTTAGTCTTGCTTTCATTGGGAATATTTTATCTTTTCTCTTGTGTATTCCCGCAGCTAAAAAATCATTCTAATGAGAAATCACTTTTCTATTTTGGAACTGTTTCAAAAATGAAATTCCTAGATTTTATTAAAAAAATAGAAAATTTATCAGAAGATGAAACAAAAGAACAAATTGCTGAACAAATCTATACAACATCTATAATTGCAGATCAAAAAATGAATAATATTCAAAATAGTGTCAGATGTTTATTTGCCTCGGCCTTTCTCATATTGATAATGTACGTTTATTTTAATTTATGAATGAAATATTAAATCACCATGTTTATTAAAAAAATTACAATTCAAAATTTTCGTCTTTTCTTGTCTGATAAAATTTTTGAAGTGGACGATTTTAATATTCCTGATCAACAAAATGAGGGCAGTGGGATAACGGTATTTGTTGGAGAAAACGGATGCGGGAAAACATCACTACTGGACGCTCTTGTATCGCCAATGTTGCCATATAAGGGAGATGGTTTTTCTGTTTGTGATTTTAATGATCCTGATAAAAAAGCTGAAATAAAAATATTTTCAGAAAGAGACTTTGCGTTTGCTGGAACTATGCCGAGTAGTAAATATATTGCAAAGGGTTTTTCTTTTGAAGCAGGAGTTAGATCAAGAGATACTAAAGCCCATTTATCTTCAATGGTAGTAAGTGATCAAAAATTCATCAAAGCTGATGGTCAGATTAAGCCAAAAGATGGCAGCCCAGACTTAAGAGTTTCTGTTAATAATCCATTTATTGGTACAAGATTTAATGAAAATGATATTTTATTTTTGGATAAAAACCGTACATTTCAAATTCGTTCCGGAACATACAATTCTACGAGATTTGATAGACTTATGGAGGATTTTGATTTCCAATATATAAAAAAACAATCTCCCATTGAAAATATTAATGAAAATTTTGACGATATCAAGGAGGGTTTAGAGAATCAATTCTTGAATGAAGCTATAATAAAATTTAAAGCAATTAGTGGTAAGGATATTTCAATAAATTTCGTCGATAATTTCAAACCTTTTAATAGGGGATTTTTTGCTGAGAGAAAAGAGAATAATCAACAAATTCCACTTAATATGCTTGGCTCTGGCTTTGAAATGATTTTTTCTTTGCTTTATTCCTTTTATTTATCACAGCAAAGTAAAAAACAATTAATTGTTTTGATTGATGAGCCAGAGCTTCATTTACATCCTTCTTTGCAGGAAGACTTTGTAAAAATTTTACTTGAATTTTCAAAAACAGCACAAATAATTTTGACAACGCATTCACCACTTTTAATTAAACAACTTTTGTATAACGAAAAGGTAATGGTGAATATATTAACTAATGATGATCAAAATATTCAAGTGCTACCAATTCAAGAACGATTGTTGTCATATATTTCATCAAATGAGATAAACTATTTGGCCTTTGAACTTGCAACGGAGGAATATCACAATGAACTTTATGAAGAAATAAAATATATGAAGGGAGACCAGAAAGGTATCAAGGAATTTGATAAAAGTTTTTTTGTAGATGAGAAGCAAGAACCAGCAAATAGTCCATGGATGACTCATCAAAATGAGGTAAGTATCCATACATTCATCAGAAATCAAATTCATCATCAAAAAGATAATGGAAGACCAGACCCGTCTTATTTAAATGCCTCAATTGAAAAAATGAGAATATTTTTAAAAGAATTAATATAAGTTTATATTTATGACAAAAATAACCGACTCCCACGTCGAAGAATTTGCAATTGAACTTTTGGAGAATTTAAAATAATTTAGAATAACTATATGCAAATTGAACTGAGTAAAAAACAATATCGAGACCTGGTGGAATTTCTCGACACCGCCAACTATATCTATGGTTATGCTGGTGATGTGGTGGATGACAAAAAATACAAGAAAAAATCTGATGACTTGGATGGTTTGATTTCACATGTTTTGGAATCAGCCAAAGATTTTGACTCGGAAGATCTTGTCGATGAATTTGATGGCAGAAAATTTGTTGATGAAGAAATATCTGAAAAACATCTGGATATGATTTTTGAATATGATGAATATATTGCTTGGGAAAAAATCGTTGAAATGCTCACTCGTCGTGACTTTGTCAGGAAATATGGAATTGAGAAAATTCGCAAAATGAGCGACCACGAGAGAATTGAAAAAGAGGGTGAAATTGAAGATAAATATTGGGAAGAAGTTGATGAACATGGCTTGGAAAGAATGGAAATCAAAGATGATGAAAAATAGGGCGTTTTCAGATAGGGGCACGCAATGCCCCTATTGCCAAAATGAGGGCAAAAATTAGCGAAAAATGCCCTTATTCTTTTTTTAGACATGAAAAATGCCTTTGCTTGGGTAAAAACAAATAAGGGCGCGCAATGCCCCTATTGCCAAAATGAGGGCAAAATTTGACAAAAAATGCCCTTATTATATAATATGCATATAAATCAATAACTAAAATGTATGACTTTTGATAGAAATGTTCCATATAATGATTTGCCATTGTTGCCACCGGGTGTTGATTTTGAAACAAAGGAAATCTTGAAAAAGATTGTTTTGGCAAGGGAGGCTTTGGCAAAATTGGACGCATCAAATAAACGTTTGCCAAATGAATCACTACTCATAAATTCAGTGATTCTTCAAGAAGCTCGCATGAGTTCTGAAATTGAAAATATTGTTACAACAAATGATGAGATGTATAAGGCGATTGTGACAGAGAATAAAGACATTGATCCTGAATTGAAAGAGGTTATTCACTATCCGGGTGCTTTGTGGCATGGTCATGAGTTTATCAAAAAAAATGGATTCATGAATACTAATCTTTTTGTTGAGATGGTAAACATCATAAAAGAACATGATGCTGGTATAAGAAAGATACCTGGCACAAAATTATCAAATCCGAAAACTGGCGAGATATATTACACTCCGCCAGAAGGAGAAGATATCGTCAGAAAAAAATTAAAAAATCTTGAGGATTACATGAACGATACTTCTGATAATATTGATCCACTTATAAAAATGGCTGTCATTCATTATCAATTTGAAGCAATTCATCCTTTTCATGATGGAAATGGTAGAACTGGTCGTATAATTAATATATTATTCTTGGTTATGAATGGCTTACTGGAACAGCCAATTTTATATCTCAGTAAATACATTATTGAAAATAAAGGTGCATACTATACATCACTGAGAAATATTACGGAAAAAAATGATTGGATGCCATGGGTTGAATACATGATTGAGGCAATTGAAAGTACTGCAAGATATACAGAACAAAAAGTTAATGACATTTGCGATCTAATGAAAAAGACGGGTGATGATATCAAAAGTAATTTGCCAGGGATATATTCAAGAGAATTGATCGATGTTTTGTTTCAATTGCCATATGTTAAAAGAAAGTTTCTGGAAAATGCTGGCATCGTGAAAGAGAAAACAGCTGGTCGTTATTTGACTGAATTGGAAAAAATTGGAGTGCTGAAGCCATTGAAAGTGGGAAGAGAAAAATTGTATATAAATGTTAAATTCTTTGATTTGCTAAAGAAATAATAATTATGACAAAAATTACTGAATCCCACGTCGAAGAATTTGCGATTGAACTTTTGGAAGCGCAAGGCTGGAAATATCTTTCTCCTGAGGATCAAGAACTTGAACGTGAAAATTTGAGCGAGGTTGTTTTGAAAAAGCGTTTGAGGGATGCAATCAATCGCATCAATCCATATAAGCTTGAAATCGTGCGCGAGCAAGCATTCAAGGCGGTTTTGAATGTGGCTAGTCAAAATTTAGTTGAAAGCAATGAGGCATTTCATCAGATGCTGACTGATGCGAGGAAACAAAATTCAACTGATTGATTTTGAAAATCTTGAGAACAATGAATTTTTGGTTTGCAATCAATTCACAATTATTGAAAAAGAAAAAAACAAAAGACCAGATGTTGTTTTGTTTGTGAATGGTCTTCCCTTGGTTATGCTGGAACTTAAAAATCCGGCTGATGAAAACGCCACAGTCAAAAAAGCCTTCACGCAATTGCAAAATTATAAGAATGCTATTCCATCACTGTTCACGTATAGTGGAATTTTGGTTGCTTCTGATGGATTGGATGCTAAAGCTGGATCGTTGACTGCAAATTGGTCGCGTTTTGCTGCTTGGAAAACAGTTGATGGAGAAAAAGAAGGCGAGACAACAACTCCTCAACTTGAAACGTTGATCAGGGGAATGCTTTCTAAAGAAGTTTTGCTTGATTTGATTAGAAATTTTGTGGTGTTTCAAAAAATAAAGCACGAGGACATAGAAACGAAACAAACTTTCATTGAGACTATCAAAGTTTTGGCAGCTTATCATCAATATTGGGCAGTGCGAAAGGCACTTGTTTCAACACGAAAAGCAACGTTGGAAAATGGCGACAGAAAAGCTGGGGTGGTTTGGCACACTCAAGGATCAGGGAAATCCCTTTCGATGGTTTTTTATGCTGGAAAAATTGTGTTGGAGCTTAATAATCCAACTATGGTGGTTATTACTGATCGTAATGATTTGGATGATCAGCTTTTTGACACTTTCGCTTCAAGCAAGCAACTTTTGAGGCAGCAGCCGATGCAAGTTTCCAATAGAGGCGACTTGAAAGAGAAATTGAAAACTGCTGGTGGTGGAATCATTTTCACAACCATTCAGAAATTTTTTCCAGAGGATGGTGGGGAAACATTTGATCTGTTGTCTGATCGAAAAAATATCATTGTGATTGCTGATGAAGCTCATCGCAGTCAATATGGCTTTGCAGCTAAAACGGTTTATGAGAAAGATGAAAAAGGAAATGAAATTGGCACAAAAACCAAATATGGCTTTGCGAAATATTTGCGTGACGCTTTGCCGAACGCATCATTTATAGGTTTCACAGGAACGCCGATTGAAAAAGAAGATGCTTCAACTCCCGCAGTGTTTGGAGAATATGTTGATGTGTATGACATTTCTCAGGCCGTGGAAGATGGCGCGACAGTGAGAATTTTTTATGAATCGCGCCTGGCTAAAATTCATTTGAAAGAAGAAGAAAAAGCTCAGCTCGACAGTGAAGTCGAAGCAATCACGGAAAATGAAGAATCAACTGCAGCCGAAAGAGCAAAAGCTAAATGGACACAATTGGAAGCTATTGTTGGTCACCAAGACAGAATTCAAACTGTGGCTAAAGATATTGTTGAGCACTTTGAAAAAAGACAAGATGTGATTGAGGGCAAAGCAATGATTGTGACAATGAGTCGTAGGATTGCGGTGGAGCTTTATGAAGAAATTATAAAATTAAAACCCCAATGGCATAGTGAGGAGAAAAGCAAAGGAACTTTGAAAGTTATCATGACTTCAAATTCTTCTGATGCTGAAAATTGGCAAATTCACAGCACAACAAAACAAGAGAGAAGAGAAATTGCAGACAGATTTAAAGACCCAAGCAGTCTACTTAAGTTGGTTATTGTGCGGGATATGTGGCTGACAGGTTTCGATGCTCCTTGTCTTCATACGATGTATATCGACAAATCAATGCAGGGTCATAATTTAATGCAAGCAATTGCTCGCGTGAATCGTGTGTTTAAGGACAAACCAGGAGGACTCATTGTTGATTATATTGGAATAGCGCAGGACCTCAAAAAAGCTTTGGCTATTTATTCTGCCAGTGGCGGAAAGGGTGCGCCAACTCTTGATCAAAAAGAAGCAATTGCCGCAATGATTGAAAAACATGAGATTGTTGAGCAAATGTTCGATGGTTTTGATTATAAAAAATATTTTTCTGCTTCAATCTCCGAAAAGATGACAATAATTTTGGAATCGCAAGAGCATGTTTTGAGTTTGGAAAATGGAAAAAATAGATTTGTGCAAAATGTTGATCTGCTTTCAAAAGCATTTGCACTTTCAGTGCCAAGCTTGGCTGCCATGAACATTAAGGATGAGGTTGGATTTTTTCAAGCCGTGAAAGCAAGATTGGTGAAATTTGAACCACAAGGAACCGGAAAATCAGATGAAGAAATCGAAACTGCAATCAGGCAAATCATTGATGGCGCAGTGGTGTCTGATGGAATCATTGATATTTTTGATGCAGCTGGAATCAAAAGACCTGACATTTCAATTCTTTCTGATGAATTTCTGGAGGAGATAAAAGGGATGGAGAGAAAGAATTTGGCTCTTGAATTGTTAAAGAAGATTCTGAATGATGAAATCAAATCAAGATCAAAGAAGAACCTTATTCAGGGAAGAAAACTTTCTGAAATGCTTGAAAAGGCAATTAAAAAATATCAAAACAATATTTTGACAGCAGCTCAGGTTATTGATGAGCTCATAAAACTTGCTAAGGAAATTCATCAAGAAGACGGTAGATTTGCTGGATCAGGGCTCAGTGACTACGAGATTGCATTTTATGATGCGCTTGCTGATAATGACAGCGCTAAATCAGTTTTGGGTGACGATAGACTTCGCGAACTTGCTCGTGTGCTAGTTGAAAGAGTTAAATCAAATACCTCTATTGACTGGACAATCAAAGAAAGTGTACAAGCAAAACTCCGTGTTTTAGTTAAAAGAACCTTGCGTCAATTTGGTTATCCACCTGATATGGAACTATTGGCAACTGAAAATATTCTTAAACAAGCCGGGATGTTAGCTGATGAATGGAGTGAATAATGTTACGTAACAACTTATAAAAATTTAACCAGTCCTTACGGACTGGTTTTTATTTGTAAGAATTGATATAATAAAAATGCAAAAAATCATTAAAAAAATAAAATCAAAATAATTGAAACTTATTGCGATAGCAAAAAAATTCAATTCTAAAAACTAATGAAAAAGCCAGAACCGCTAACTCGCAAAGTAACCCGCGTGGGCAAGTGAAGTCTCTCAATTGTGATCCCTGCTGAAATCGTCGCCGAACTCGGAATCAAAGAACGCCAAAAAATGGTTATCACCGTCGACCGCAAGAAAATAATCATCTCCGACTGGGAATAATACTAACCCAATAATTGAAATTTCTAGCTATCGCAATAAATTTCAATTATGAATCAGAATTAATTATGAATATTTTTGAAAGAATTAAATATGATTTGTGGCCATTTTTGAAGACAAAACTTTATTTTTTGTGGTGGGTCATTAAATATAGGGGCAAGAAGAATATTCCTAAGGAGGTTATTTTTGCGCAAATGGCAAAGAGCTTGGAAAGAATGTCTCAAAATCTACAATGTGCCCGCGCAAGTGCGATGAATGATGCCGATACTAACAAAGATGAGATGCGGGAAATATACGATGCCATCAAAAAGGCAGAAAACCTCCAGCAAGAAATCGAAAACATTCAAAAAAACAACAATTGAAATTTCTAGCTATCGCAATAAATTTCAATTGTTGGTCGTAATATAAAAAGTGTGGATACTAAAACAAAGAATATTTCAAAGACGATATTAAAAGGCATTTTGGTGTGTGGTGCATTTGCAGTGGCATCAACATCGCCGACATTTGCTCGAAAGTTGATTCCTACATTGATCAGGGACTTTGAATTTGAACAAAAGCGCAAAAAGAAGCGTGAACAGCTGGATAAATTTTATAACTCCTTTTATTATCTTCGCAAGAAGGGCTTGCTTAAAATGGAATATAAAGGAAAACAACTCCATGTTTCATTGAGCGAAGAGGGAAAAGTTCTAGCTAAAAAATATTCGATAGATGAACTCAAAATCAAGAAGCCAAAAAAATGGGACAAGAAATGGCGGATTCTTATTTTTGATATTGAAGAGAAATATAGATCAAGGCGCGAAGCACTAAGAGGCAAGCTCAAAGAATTAGGGCTATACCAGCTGCAGAAAAGCGTATGGGTTTGTCCGTATCATTTTCAAGAGGAAGTTGATGTTCTAAAAAACTTTCTTGGATTTACTGGTGGAGAGATGACGACCATAATTGCAACTGAAATTGAAAAAGAAAAAGAATTGATGACATTTTTCAATTTAAAATAGATAGTCAAAGTTTAGACAATTGAAATTTCTAGCTATCGCAATAA
>LBTS01000006.1 GCA_000992165.1 Candidatus Moranbacteria bacterium GW2011_GWC2_37_8
TCCGTAGCGGAAGCTGTGGATGGATCACCTCCTTTCTAGGGAGTTAAGGTGCGGTTGATGTCTTCGGACATTGACCAAATTCTATGGGTCGTTTGCTCTGATTTATCAGAGTAAAACCATAATATTCTTATAAACATACCATTAGGACTAGCCACAATAGCTTACGATTTAGTAATCTATCAAAACAAAAACATTAATCTATATTTCTTTAGTATTTTTAAGGATATATTGGTTAGTGTTTTTTTGTTCTTTATATGGGGTGTCTTGAAGTGCCGAGGTCGCAGCCTGGTCAGCAAGATACAGTATCAGATAGTTGGCGATATCCAGAGAAGCGGATTGCCTTCAAGACCCCACCAATTTTACGATTGTTCCCCTGTAGCTCAGTTGGTAGAGCACTAGCTTCCAAATTTTGGCGAATGAGAGTGGACTGCAGACACTTAATTTCACATGCTGAAAGATGGATTGTGGCTGGGTGTCGGTGGTTCGAGTCCACTCAGGGGCACCAAATCGTAATACGGTTGGGACCTAGTCATTCCAATTCTAGACTTATCTTTTATTTGGGGCGTGCAGACGGATGTACACCGTGGCTGTGCGTGACTTTTACTGGGTTTGTCGGTTGTTGCGATTAGGTCTCAAATTTTTTGCTTGTTGGGCTGTACCTCAGTTGGTAGAGGGCTAGACCGTTAATCTAGCTGTCGTAGGTTCAAATCCTATCAGCCCAACCAATTCAATTTCGTGTTTCTCGCATCGAAATCAAGGTGGTTCAATCCCACCGAGACACGAGCAGGGCTCCTGGTATCATTTCAGGAGCCTTTTTTCTTTGACAAAAAATATGCTTCATGTATAATAGAAATACACAAGATTTTATTATCTTGCTGTAGGCATGAAAACACTTTTTCGCGAGAGTGTTTTTTTGTTGTGCGAAAATATTACCACCCTGCATCATTACTTACTTTATTTTCAAGATATGGTTATTTTTCAGTAATTACCTAGAACGTGATTGGTTCTAGGGAGTTTTCTAGCGTCTAAAATATTCATGAATTTTGGTTGACTTATGACACATTTAGTGCTATTCTTTTCTGTTGTACATTAAAATTCAAGGAGGGGTTACAAATGAGAGCTAAGATAATTGTGCCATCTCTTGGGTGGTTGGCTAAGCTGGCAGACATTTTGATGGTTCCACTTATGTACCTAATTTCTGGAACTCTCAAGGAAGTTCCACAAAGAGGACACAGATGGAATAACGTAAGGCTGTCAAAATAAGATGTTGATGGTCTTGATAAATCCATCATGGTTCATTGCACAGGCATTAGTGATAAAGTGATTCGTTCCCGCTGGATATTTCTTTTCCATATACCGATACTAGGAGGGTGGAGAAACTACACAGTGCTCGAACCAGAAAAACCAGGACGAGACTGGTACATTGGATACAAAACCAATGACATTATTGGCATATCACGTATCATACTTACTGGTCGTGTGCGAATGCTTATAGGTCACGGTAACGTTTCGTTTTATGGAATTGATGCTGAATGTTATGAGCAAATTGCCATAAGAGAAATCGACAGAGGCAGAATTGGAGAAGGTGGTAAATTTGCCAAAGAAAAGTTACTTTGACTTGAATCATCACTTTAAAATACCACGTCTGAAAAAGGAGGCCAGCCATGGCAAAAACAGCTTTAGTTATAATTGAAAGCAGAGAGAAACAGGTAATTAAAAACGTGATCGGACCGCAACTCAAGCAGAGCAAGAAAGTCGAAGTTTCAACATCAAGAGGGGCGACCCTCGCGATCGATTACTGCATCATAAACGACGGGAACCAGCACTTCAGCAATGAAGTTTTTCTGATGGTTACGGGCTTCGGCTCGGGTTGGACAGGAACTGCAAAATTCGGATACGACCTCGCAATATTGGGTCACGAAGTTTGTATGGTCTCCATGCCTGGCTACGGAAATTCCGACGACCCGTTTCTTCCTTACTATGTCATCGACAATACAAGAAGGGACGATGCAGACATCCTCGCTAACTTCATAAAGCAGGTTCTTCCCGGCAAAAAAGTTCACCTCGTCGGTCATTCTATGGGCGCAGAGATCATCACAAACCTCGCCAGTCGATATCCAAAGCTTGTCACAAGCATGATACTTCTAGCTCCCGCAGGTTTTGAAAAAAGAGGTCTGCTGGAAGTCGGCATTAAGTTCGTTGCAAATGGCATTCTGCACGGCATCGCATTTCGCGGCAACAAAGTCTGGGCGGAACTAAAAAATTTTTTGCCCAAGGAGAAAAGCCCGTTTGCGCTCAGCAGACTTCGCCAGCGAATCAGGGAGTGGATCAGACTTTGCCACGGAAACGAATCTCTGGAGGCCTTCAAGGATGTCCCCAAGGAGATACCCATAATCTGTATGTGGGCAGCAAAAGACTTCGTTTTCCAAAAAGAGAAGTCTTCGCTGTTTAAAATTAAGACAGCTATGCAGCGAAGCTTCTCTATCGTCTCGCTTCCTCTCTGGCACAATGTTACCATGGAGGGCAGTGAAAAAACTGCTCATGCAGTAGACAGTTTTGTCCGCTACCAAGTGAACTAGATTATTACAATGAGAGCCACAGCATTGGTTCGCAAAGCCGCCCAGATTTTGGACGGCTTTTTTTTATTGGTTAAATCAATTTTCTGGAGTGGATAACTCTCGTTGACTTCTTGTGCCACGAAGGCATGGTTTTCAGTATTTTTTGTTAGTCAGATTTGTATTGATTTCTGGTCTTAATTGTACTAATGTACAATGTCGTAATCTTAACAATCAAATAGTGTTTAATTGGCAATTGCCCAATAACAATCATGCATGAAAAGGAGTACGATATGGAATACTTGAAAGTATTGATAATGCTTGCGGTGATGTTCGTGGTTGCTTTTGTTGCAACAAAGATTGAAGAACGACAAGGTTCAATATATCACTGTACTTTTTGGGAGGAGGTTCGAATGAACTTTGCTGTTCTTGCTCTCGGTGGGTGCCTGGTTCTGCTTTTATTGTCAAAACAATAATTGTAGTAATGCTAGAATCGTAAACTTAATTAACATATTAAAAGAGGAGGTGGCAACATGAACATCATTCAGGCAATGAAACAGGTCGGTCATTTTCCGATTACACAAGGCTTTTGGAAAAATGTAATGATAACAATGGGTCTCATAGGTTCAGCGGTTATGTTGGCAGTAATCATCATTGGAGGATTGGGCAACTGGCTGACATTTTCTTTGCTAATCTTTTTTATAATAATGAACACGTTGGGACTTTATATTCCCTTCGATTATGTTTATTGTTGTAGGGATGCTAAGAGTGATATTGATTTTCACTTTTCACACCCTTGGCAGAGCGAGAAAGGAGAGCCACCAGAAGAATTGTTCAGGGCACTGCATCACATGACCAAGGGAACAACCCTGGAACGTCACAATGTGTCATGCCAGAAGTGTTGGGATTATCATGAGGCAATGAAACGGAAGCATTGTGGAGGGTGAATTATTTCAAGGAAAGGAGATTCTTGTATGCCTATACGAATAATTGTTCAGCTATCGTTATCTTTTGTTGGAGGCGTTTTCTTTGTTTGGGCACTTTATAAATTCGGAGCATGGAAACCGAAAAACAAGCCAACACTCGTTCTTATGATGTTATTAGGTGGTATTTTAGCCTGCATTTTGGTTCCGATACAGTAAATGAGAACATTTCGTGTGGCAAGCATTACTGATTTAACACAAAAGCAATCAAAGCAGAGCCTTTGGGGATTTCCTCAGAGGCTCTTTTTCTGTGATATAATAAAATCAACCTTAATTATTAGAAAATATAAAATTATGTCCAGATATGATATGCCAAGTGCCAACAATATTGAACAAGTTAAACATATGGAAAAAGAGCCAGAAGAAATTATAAAAGAACAAAGAAAAAATGACATAGCTACTTTATCAAAAGAACTTGCTGAGAGCGGAGAGAAGTTTTCTTTTTCTGGAATTGAAAGTGATAGTTATGCAAAGTTAAAAGCTGAAGAAGATGAGTTTCCTGGTTTTGTTACACCCATAGATGAATTGATTCAGCAATTTAAAGATGAAGGGATGAAAATAGCCGTAGTGTCTGGAAAGAATGCCAAGGCTGGTAATGTTTTTGTTCTGCCATTTGGAAGTGATGATATTAAAAATGATAGTATTTTTCCTGAAAAACTGCAAATTAGTGAAAATATGGATGAAAGATTAAAAGAGCTGATTTTATTGAGAAGAAGCTGAGAAAATTGGAAAAAGAAGCACTTGAATATGTCGCATTAAATATAGGTTAAGTATTGAATTTTATTAAATAGTATTTATGATTTATGAAAAATAAAATACTGATAATCGCATTGGTTTTAGTGGTTGTTGCTGTGGGAGTGTTGGCATATAACAAAAGTCAAACCAAACAGGAGCCAAAACAAACCGCCCAAGAATTAAGAGTTCAGCGAGACATTTCAGAGATTCGCAAGTTTGCTGATACTCCTGATTTATCAGTTCAATATGAGAATGAGAGTAAATCTTCCAATGGCATGGTTGTTCCTGTGGGTGTATATATGGCAGGTGCTGACAGATATGAAGTGGATGCCAATGGCAAAATTATAGAATTTGGTTCACGTAATCTTCCGATAGGGAATGAGAGTGAGAAGATTGTAGATAATACTTCTCGCTATACTCAACAAGAACTTGAAGCAATGGCAAAGCAGTTTATTACGAAAAATACGCCTGATGTATATTTAGATGCACTGAGCTTAAGTAAGAATATCAAAGGCACAAATTATTTTTTCAGGTGGGAAGATAAGTCGCAAAAAACAATAGAGGGTTATCCATTCATTCAGGTTGGATTTTCGCAGGGAGGGACTCTGCTTAATTACACTAATACCTTAAGGTAATTCATTATGAATGTAAAAAATAAACTTGGATTTTATTCTTCAATTTCAACAGTAGTTTTAACTTTGATAACATTCGGCATTGCAATTCTCACGCCTCCGTTTTCTGGACCGTATTGCAAGGGTTCTTGCTTTGTATATCCATATTTAGATATAGCATCACGTTTTCCAAGGGATTACTACTGGATATTTCCTGCAATGTTCCTGATGATTGCATATCTTGTTCTGATGGTTTGTATCCATCGCTGGGCATCAGGAGAAAAGAAAATATACAGTCAAATCGGATTGTATTTTGCATTGATGTCGGCATTTGTTTTGATATCTGATTACTTTGTGCAACTATCCGTAATCCAGCCAAGTCTGCTTAATGGAGAAACCGATGGCATTTCAATGTTGACGCAATATAATCCTCACGGAATTTTTATCGTGCTGGAAGAATTAGGATTTATTTTTATGAGCGTTTCATTTCTTTTTCTGGCTTTTGTTTTTTCTGATGGAAAATTGCAGAAAGCAATTCGCTGGACTTTTGCATCAGCTTTTGTATTAACGGCAGTTGCTTTTATCGCATATTCTACCATCTATGGATTAAGCAGAGAATACAGGTTTGAAGTCGCAAGCATTTCTATCAATTGGTTGGCGTTAATTGTTTCAGGTATATTGCTTGCCGTTATTTTTAACAATGAAAAGAAATGAAGTTATTTGCAATAAAACTAACCCATACTCTTATTTGGGCATTTATGGCATCCTGTGTCTTTTATGTGCTGAGTGCTGGAATACTCGGATTCATGAATCAGTACGTGTATATTGCGATTGCTGTAATTCTTATTGAAGGATTGACCCTGATAATCTTTAAGTGGAGATGTCCATTAACTATCGTTGCAGGAAGATATGCAGACAATCAGGAAATTGGCTTTGATATTTTTATTCCGAAACTATTAGCAAAATATAATAAAACTATTTTCACGTTACTATTTGCGATGGGTATAGCATTGATAATATTAAGAAATATCTTACAATAAAATGAAAAATAAAAAAATCATCACAATTTTGGTTTTGTTGATTACTGTGTGTTCAATAGTGGCAACAATGAGTGGGATATTCTCAATCGATGGAGTTGGCAAACATACTATCGAATCTTTTCGTGGGAATCGGGTTGAGATTTATGGTAAGGGATTGTATGGAGATATGTCAGCTGACGTGGCTGTGCAGGGAATTGCTCAAGATTGGGTGACATTATTAGTAGGTGTGCCACTTCTTTTAATTGGTCTTTTCTTATCCAGGAGAAATTCACTAAGAGGAATATTTCTACTTTCAGGAACACTTTCATATTTCTTTTTGACATACTTGTTTTATACAGCGATGGCAATGTATAACAGGATGTTTTTGGTCTATGTTTTGTTGCTCGGAGCATCCTTCTTTGCCTTTATTCTAAATATATTTTCATACGATATTAACAAACTGAAAGATGATTTCAAATCTGAAAAAATTTTGAAATACGCTGGAATTTTTTTGATGATAAATTCCACAATGATTGGTTTTCTTTGGCTGAGTATAGTTGTGCCACCTTTATTTGACGGAACAATTGTCCCAGTGGCGGTAGAGCATTACACTACTCTCATAGTACAGGGATTTGATTTGGGATTATTTTTGCCTATGACTTTTGTTTCAGGCTTTCTTGCCTTCAAGAAAAATATTCATGGGTATCTCTTCACTGTCATAAGTATCTTATTTCTGTCGCTGTTGATGATTGCTCTGACTTCAAAGGTATTATTTATGGCTAATGCGGGACAGAATGTGATTCCTGTAATTTTTATTATTCCGACAATATGTTTGACTGCAATTGGTTTCTCTGTTTTGCTTTTGAAAAATGTGAAGTCGTAATGCAATAAACGAATATTTGATTTTACAAGAACCGTCAGGAATGACGGTTTTTTAGTGTTTCTGTGGAGTGGATAACTCTGTCTTTTTAGGGAATAAATGGAAATAAAAAAAGAGGGCTCATTGCGAACCCTCTTTCGAGTTTCTTCTTCAGGGATTGTTATCCCTTCAATACATCGATCATTGAGAAGCACTTTCCGCGGATATCTTCCGATACCTGTTTTGCGAGGAAATCGATTGCTTTCAATGTTCCATCAACATAAGTGTCCCGGCCATTCACATTATGCAGAAAGCCGAGTTGCACAGTGTCATCAGGAGAAAGCAATCTGTAGTTGTGATAGGCATGACCACCAAGATCCGCTTTCGGAACTCCCATGAGAATTTGTCGGACAGTGTCACGGATGTCGTTTATTGAGTCAATGCCTTGATAGTCGACACCGAGGAGCTTGAGGTTCTCACCAATCTTGTGTGCTGTGCCACTCTTGTCCTTTTTTCCTGCCTGATGAGATTCATCTATGCACAGACGAAATCCCTTGAGAGCATCAGGAAAGGTTGTTGCCGCATATTCGATCATGGACATCATGGTTACAATCGGAATAGACATGTTGGGCGAGATCACTGCCGAAATAGCTGATTCAATGATGGTTTCAGTCAAGAGATCTCTGTTGCCACCGGTAGTTCCCATGACAAACGGCCATCCATTTTGGCAATAGAAATCGCAGTTCTCGTTTGTAGCATCGGGAAGTGTGAAGTCTACCATTATGACACCAGGCCACTTGTGGGAGATTTCATGCCGACGCTCGAGACGGTCGCTTGGCTTGATGAAATCAAACTGAACACCCTTATTATTCAACAGTAACACCGTGTAGGACTCTATTATTTCAGGTCCAGTGAAAGAAAGTGGTATGATTTCATACCGTTGATCCTTGTCGTGTGCAAGTGCTTTCACAACCATGGTGGCCATTTTTCCCGGCAAACCGTTTACCATAACCTGAGTTTTTTTCATCGTTTTTACTTACCCTCCTATGGGATTTGTGGTGCTTCTTTTGACAAAATAACTGTGAACACCTAACTTAGCAAAATTGATACATAGTGTCAATTTCAAAGTTGTAATAGTATTGCATAAATATACATAACTGTTATTATAATAAACTGCTTCAATGCAGTTTATGAACCTTGAAAAATGAATGAATTTACATATAGGTTGGAACTTAATCCAAACAAAAGGAGGAATGTTTTATTTCAGAGGAGGAGTTTTCGTCAACGAAGTATAACCCCAGGAAAATGGAGGAAATGCTATGCCGATGACGCAGAGTTTCAAGGAGAGGCTATTTCCATTGTTGCCGCAGATCGCCGAGGATTTCAGACCGACAATCGTCGGCAGCAATAGTGAGTTTTACGGAGACAAAGAGCTGAACTGGGCTTTAAGTCCTGGCTTCCACATTTACGACGCAGGTGGGATTCGCAGGAAGATCAGGCTTATGCAGGAACTGTTTTTCACTGCCAATCCCGGCACCAACTTCTTCGCGGTGAAAGCCTGCCCGAACATCAACATCTTGCAGATCATTCTCCAGATGGGGTTTGGTTTGGACTGCGCTTCGCCGACCGAGCTGTATAGGGCAAGACTGGCAGGCGCACGCCCCGACCAAATCATGTACACCTCCAACAACACCAATCCCGCCCACTATCCCTACGCTCTGGCCAGTGGCGGTATTCTCAACCTGGACGACATCAGTTTTCTCAAGAAGGTTCCCGAGGTCCCGAAACGCATCTGCTTCAGATATAATCCGGGCGAACTTCGCCAGGAGGGTACTGACAAGGTCATCGGTGAGCCGATAAACCAGAAATACGGCGTGAGGCATGACCAGATCGTCGAGGCATACAAGCGCGCCCGTGATCTCGGCGCCGAGACTTTCGGCATACACACGATGTACGCCTCCAACTGCCGCGATCCGCGCATCTTGGCGGGTAACGTCAAAATGCAGCTCGAACAGATCGACATCCTTCAGGATGCTCTTGGCATCCAGTTTGATTTCATGAACATCGGCGGCGGCATCGGGATCGTCTACAACCCCCTCGAACAGGAGGAACTCGACATTTACATGATGGCGCAGCTCGCCAACGAGTACCTCGAGGAGTTCAAGGCGCGGCGCGGTTATCTGCCGTTACTCTACATCGAGTCCGGCCGCTACGTAACCGGTCCGCACGGCGTTCTCGTTTCACGCGCGATCAACAAGATGGACAAATACAAAACCTTCGTCGGCCTGGACATCTGCGATGCGGCCGACATCCTCAGGGCGCCCATGTATCCGGCTCATCACGAGGTCAGCATTCTTTCGCCTTCTGGTGAAGAGAAAGCTGGCGATCTCATGGAGACGGTTTCGCTTGTCGGACCGCTCTGCGAAAACATGCACATGATTTCCAACAGGGAATTGCCGATCATCGACGAAGGGGACTTCGTCGTCGTGCATGACACCGGCGCTCACGGAATCGCAATGAAGATGAACTACAATGGCTGGGGATGTTCCCAGGAATTACTGCTGGAAGAAGATAACACGGTCTCACGTATCAGCCGTGCTGAAACGATCGGCGATCTTCTTGTCAGGGAAACAAGTCCCATGCACATGAGTAAGCAGTACTAACCCAAGGAGGAGGCGTTCATGAATCAGAAAACCTTAGTACCTCAGAGTTGGCTGCCGTCCGGCGGCGCAAACCTTTTCCAAGCCATCAAGGCCATGTGTAACGAGCGCGAGGCAGCGGGCGGAAAGGTTTATCGTCTCACTATCGGCCAGCCCAGCGGACCTGCTCTCAAAGTTGCAAGGGAGGCAGCTGCCGAAGCTGTCCTCAGCACCGAAGAGTCGATGCACGAATACCAGGACAACGGGTGTCCTGGCGTTCCCGGCTTCGCCGAGAAGTTCATCAATCTTCACCAGCGTGGCGAAGGTCTGCGCGACGGGTTGGCCTATCTGCCGATTCCCGGCATCAAGCCCATGCTCGGTCTCATTCCCATGGCTTGCGGCTCGATCAGAACGCGCAAAACCGTAACTGGCTGCGGCATGGAAAACCGCATCATGGTTGGCACTATGACCGATCCCGGCTATCCCACTCCGGCTGTGCAGTGCAATTACCTCGGCCTGGACCACTATCCTCTCGAAACTACTTCGGACAACGAGTTTCTCTTTACTCCGGGCGACGTTCGGGGAGGCACCAATCTTCTGATGCTCAACTTCCCGCATAATCCGACCGGGCAGGTTGCCACCGCTGAGTTCTGGATGGAGGTCTGCGAGGTCTGCTGGAAAAACAACATCCGTCTCTTCAACGATTCGGCGTATTCGATACTCACGTACTTCGACGACGCCTGCACGCTGGCACAGGTTGCTCAGGATTACCCTCAGCTTTCCTGGTGCGAAGCCTACTCAGCATCCAAGATCATTGCCAACGGGACCGGGTGGCGCGTCGGCGCAATGGTCGGATCGCCCGACTTTATCAACGACATCGCCACGATCAAAGGCAACACGGATAGCGGCTTCTTCGCTCCGGCAGCCTACGGCGTACTCAAGTGCATGGAACGCGACATGTCCTCCATCGCCAAGAACCGCAACATGTACATGGATCGCAACCTCATGCTCACGCAGATGCTTAAGCAGCACGGCATGATACCGGCAGTTGCTCCGGCAGCCGGGTTCTTCTCACTCTGGAAAGTGCCGGCCGAAGCCTTCGGTCAGCTCGTCAAAGACGGCGAGGCATTCAACAGGCTCATGATCCAGGAGACCGGAATCGCGGGCGTCCACTTCGGAAATTTCATCCGCTACTCAGTAACGGCACCGGTCGAAAATCCCGAGTGGAAGAAGGCTATCGAAGATGCCTTCGACAAGGCTCACGTGAAATACTGAACAAGAAGTACCAATGCAGTACTGAAAAACCCTCACAGGCGCAACGCTTGTGGGGGTTTTCATTTTTTCTACATTTGCTTTTATTGCTATTGAGTGATTAAATATAGGACTAAGTTTCTTGTCAATTTCATAAAATATAGGGAGGTAGAGATGAGGCACATTATCTTTAATGATATTCCGCATACCCATGAAATAATCATCAACGAAGAAACTGCAACCATCTCCTTCTCTCTTAGGCCAGACCTAAACCAATTCGTCAAAGAATTGCTCTGCGGAACAAATCGCCACGCTGATTATTTTGAAAAGGAATGTGGTTTTAGTAAATTCATTCCGCCCAGCGAAAGCTCTTGGGGTTATGGTAAGGTGCTTTCCCTTGTTGATTCGCCTGGAAATTCCTGGATCACATGGGAATGCAAGCTTCCTTACAAGCCAAGTTGGAAAAAGCAGGATGAGATTTCAGCTAGCATCAGTGATCTGACAACTGTCATTAGCCTATTTGAACCCAAGGACGAAACTTTCGATGTTAATCAGTTTTTTGCAATCGATCTTGTTGTTGTTAAGTCTCACGACTATTTCAATGGAGGATCATTTAGCTTTTTCTATTCTAAGGAAGTGTTGGATTTTGCAGCAACAATTTGGAATGACGGAGAAAAATATAGTGCAGTCATGAACTCAATGAAAAAGTTCTATGCACATCTAGCCGGCAAGAGACTTTCTTACACTTTGCGTGATGATTTCTACATTGGTCAATATCAGGCCAACGTGCGCTGTCCAACATTCCGCTGTCCCGGTAATTGTGCATGTATAAGTCCTGAACACTTCACTAGAGAAGACAGTTACGGAGTGCGTTACCAGCCTCACAACGTCGACTCTAAAGTTCAACAGTTAACGCTTTTAGCTGGAGTCATCAAACTTGCCAATATGGCAAGAGATGCTTCTTTGAGGAGGTGACCATGTTCAGTTTTCCTTGTGCGTTGTGCGGCGCAACAGAAATGTTGCATGACTTAGAACGTAGTGTTCTTTCTCGTTGTTTGGAATCAAAAATCTGGCCCGACTGGGAATATTTTGATGGCACCCATGAAATCCTGGAAGGGTTGAATATCGAGCAAACCGTCAAGTTCTTACTGAGCAGGAATAAGGGATACAAATATTCTGTTAGTAATTGCCCTGGCTTCGAGTATAAGAAGAAAGACTGCACAAGGGTCATTGACTGCTTCGTGGGGCATCCGCAATGGGATGACTTTCTTCCGCAGCAATGGCGAGAACTTTACGAACACAGACTCAGACTGATTGAAGAGGAGAAAGAAAGAAAATCAGAGTCGTTTCATCTGCCTTCCACCACGTATCTTATTTTTACGAGAAGTGGCGGAAGGTATCTCGCAATAGGTGAATAGTCTACCATCAAGAAAGTACACAACGCAGTACTGAAACCCTCGCAGGCGCAACGCTTGCGGGGGTTTTCATTTTTTATCGTATATAATCACATATAATTGTATATAGTTAATATATGTGAAGAGTGCCACTTTGTATTATGCAAATTATGGGCTTGTTTAAGCTATTTATTTTTTAAATATAACATTTCTGTTGACTAAATGTAACATAAATGATACAATTAGAGCATAAAAATGATACAATTATATGAGCATGAATACTGAAAATTTAAGCAAGCGACAAGATCTTATCCTTTCCTTTATCGAAGAAAAGGGTGTTGTTGCCATTGGCCAAATAATTGAGTACATAGAAAAAGAATTAGGCAAGGTCACAAGAATAACAATATCGAGAGATTTGGAAAAGCTGCTAGAGTTTAACTTGATTGAGAGGCAAGGCAAGGCTGGACGCGCAGTAACATATCAGATCTCTTCGCAATATTCAACTGTAAAAAAAATTGATGTAGATAAATATTTTTCCATAGATACTGATCATAGAAAAGTTCAGGAGAAATTCAATTTTGATATTTTTGGACAACTGGATGGTATCTTTACCGAAGTTGAAAAAAACAAACTTTCGGAGCTGAATGAAATTTACAGAAAGAAAATCAAAGATATTTCCCCGGATGGACTTAAAAAAGAAATTGAAAGGCTCAATATTGATTTTAGTTGGAAGTCTTCAAAGATAGAAGGAAACACCTATGACCTCTTGGAGACAGAACAGCTTATCAAAAACCATGAGCAGGCTCCTGGACACACGCAGGAGGAAGCCACGATGATTTTGAACCACAAGGCAACTCTGGAATATATTCGAGACAACAAGGATGCTTTCAGGGAAATAACCGTCAAAAAAATAGAAGATATTCATGCGTTCTTGACAAAGGACATGGGAGTGACAAAAAATCTTAGAAAAACGCTGGTTAGAATTACCGGAACAAAATACACTCCACTGGATAATGAGTTTCAAATCAGGGAGGCTCTTGAAAAAACTTGTCAAAAAGTAAACGAAACGGAGAATACTTTTGAAAAGGCGGTTATTTTAATGCTGCTCATTGCATATATTCAACCATTTGTGGATGGCAACAAGAGAACTAGCCGCTTGAGCGGAAACGCTATTTTGCAATCATTCGACTCATGTCCGCTTTCGTATAGAAGCATGGATGAAGTGGAGTACAAAAAAGCTGTACTGTTATTCTATGAACAAAATAATGTTTCATATTTTAAGGAACTGTTTTTGAAACAGTTTGAGTTTGCTGTGGAAAATTATTTTGGATAAATGATGTATATAGACTAGGTGAGTGGATTGGAAAATTTGCAATTTTCCTTATAACTCACTAGAATGCAACTGTAAATTAAAAAGTAATTTCTGCGTAATTAGCAGAGATCAAATGCTTCACTTGGCGGCTTATTTATGGCATAATCCTCGTGCGTTGTCCGTTTCCAAACACCTTCTTTCTAGGGAGTTAAGGTGCGGTTGATGTCTTCGGACATTGACCAAATTCTATGGGTCGTTTGCTCTGATTTATCAGAGTAAAACCAAAAAATTCAGATAAACATACCAAGAGGACTAACCACAATACCTGCCTGCCGGCAAGCAGGGCTTACGATTAGCCTTGTCCGCCTCGGCAGATGAACTTTGTTTTACTATAGGCATAAAACACTTTTCGCGAGGTGTTTTTTTGTTTTGGCGAAAAGTGAGACTAATATATCTTTTTATACTATACCAAGATAACTCCCTAGAACGAGACTGCTATTGTAAATTAAGATTGCTTAGACAATATTAAGAAAATAGAATAGAATAGGATTATCAGCATTATTTGATATAATATAAAAAATAACAACATGAAAAAAATGATTAAAAGCTGGCAAGGCGAGTTTTTGGTTTTGGCGGTTTTAATCTCTTTTGGAATTTTCAATAATGCACAGGCCACTACTGAAATTGATACTGAAGCTCCAGTAATAGAATCTCTGGAAATGTCCCCTGTCAATGTAGACACAACTGATGGTGAACAGAAGGTTTTGATTACTATGCATGTAAAGGATGCTGGAACTGGAATTAATAATGTCTCTTTGAATTTCACCTCTCCTTCTAATAATAATAGCAGAAGTGCTGGATTATTCTTTAATCAATACGACGGGACATATCAAATAAACACGAACTCATATCCATACGAAGCTAAAAATGCGTTACTTAATGGAACAAGTACTGATGGTATTTTTCAAGCGGAGTTGATATTGCCTCAATATTCAGAAGCTGGAACATGGAAGCTAAATAATATTTCAGCTTCCGACGTGAACAATAATTACAGCAATTATGGCAGTTGGAATAATTTTGAGGGATTAAACATGGCAAATATTGCAACAGAAATTCTGAACGAGGCTACTATATTTGATGCTAGCGCGCCAACGATAGAATCCTTGGAAATGTCTCCAGTAAAAGTGAACACGACTGATGGTGAACAAAAAATTCTTATTACTATGCATTTAAAGGATAATGTAACTGGCGTTAATAATGCGTATTTGAATTTTACCTCTCCTTCTGGCAATAATAGCAAGAGCGCTGGATTTTCATTTAATTACTACGATGGAACATATACAATGAGTAGTTTCTCATATCCATATGAAGCTAAAAACGCACTACTTAGCGGAGCAAGTACCGACGGTGTTTTTCAAGTTGAATTGGTGTTGCCTCAATATTCCGAGGCTGGAATTTGGAAGTTGAGTAATATTTCAATTGCAGACAGAATTAATAATTTCAGCAATTATTCTAATTGGAATAACTTTGAGGGATTGGATATTGCAACGGAAATTCTGAATGAAGCTGCGGCATCTGATTCCGGCGCACCTACGCTTGAGTCTCTTGAATTTTTACCAACAACTGTGGATGCATCTACTGGGAATAAAAAAGTTGTAGTTAGGATGCATTTAATTGATGATAATACCGGTGTCAGTTCTGCGAATTTATTTTTTGCATCTCCTTCTGGCGGTTCTAGTCTTATGGCAGGATTTTATTTCAATGCGTTTACGGGTGAGTACCCTATAATTTCTATGACTTATCCATATGAGCCAACCAATGCGCTCATTAGCGGTTCTAGCACGGATGGAATTTTTGAGGCTGAATTGATATTTCCTCCATCATCTGAGATCGGCGATTGGAAATTATCTTCAATTAATATTTCGGATAAAATTAATAATAATAGGTATTATTCGCAGTGGGATAATTTTGGAGGATTAAATATTCCAACAAGTGTAAACAATGGAACGGCACAAACACCAATAGTAACGACAACTGGTATTACAGTGAAAACACCGCCAACGAAAACAACTTATACTTCAGGTGAAAATCTTGATTTATCTGGTTTGGTTGTGACTCTTTCGAAATCAGACGGAAGTACTCAGGATGTGACTTTCGCAGATTTTTTTGCCAATAACATTACAACAGATAAGGCTAATAGCGCTGTTCTCAGTGTGGGAGACTCATCGATTAAGATTGTGGTTAATAGTTACGAAACTAATCAGGCAATTGTGGTTAATGCTGCCCAGACATCAATTTCGACAGCTGCGATCTTTGGAATCTCGGCGCCAGCAACTGGTGCCGTGCCGACATCTTCAATCTCAGACACGGATGAATATACTGCAACAATATCTTGGAATGGCAATCCAACTACTTTTGATCCAAGCACAGCATATACAGCAATTATAATTATTACGCCAAAGATTGGTTATACATTGTCTGGAGTGTCAGAAAACTTTTTTGCGGTTGCAGATGCAGTTGCTACCAATTCGGCTGGTTCAGGTGTGGTGACGGCAGTGTTTCCAACGACTTCGACACAAGGGCAGGCAATGAGCGGGGCGAATGGTTCAGTGCATATCACTACTATTCAAGAAGATGGGAAGATAATTATTGGTGGACAGTTTAGTTCATATGATGGCATAGTAAGAAACCGGATTGCTCGTCTCAATACCGATGGAACACTTGATACAACTTTTGCTTCGGGTTTTGAACCAATAGGGATGGCAGGGGAGGAGGGCATAAGCGCTATGGCTATCCAACAAGACGGCAAGATTATTGCTAGTGGGTGGTTTACAACTTTTAATGGTGAATCAGTGAATAATATCGTTCGTATAAATATTGATGGCTCTTTGGATACAACATTTAACGCTGGCACTGGATTGAATTATGCTGCTGTTGCAATTGCTGTCCAATCTGACGGTAAGATTATTATTAATAATGGCTACTCAAAGTATTATCAAGGATCGTACGACGTGGGTAATATTTATAATGGTGCGGTTGTTGGTAAAATTGCCCGTCTCAATATCGACGGAACACTTGATGAAACTTTTGCTTTAAGCTTTGCAGGAGATAATATTAATACTATGACTATTCAATCCGACGATAAGATTATTATTGGCGGAAATTTTTCTTCTTACAATGGAAAAGCTGTAAATCATATTGTTCGTCTTAATGCCAATGGTATTCCAGACTCAAGTTTCAATTATAGTGAAGTACCGAATGGTTTAGTTGCTATAAACGATATAGTTGTACAATCAAACGGTAAGCTTGTTATTGGATATCTAACTAATTATGGAACTTCAGCTGATAATATAGCTCGTCTTAATTCTGATGGAACGCTCGACAGGACATTTAGTTATGATATGAATTTAAACAACACTCTTTCTGTTATAGCTATTCAACCAAATGATAAAGTTATCATTGGTGGACATTTTACCACTTCTGACGGTTCTATCAGAAATAGTGTAGCTCGTCTTAATTCTGATGGAACGCAAGATGCAAGTTTCTTTTCTGGTATGGGTATAAGTGGTGGTTTTTCAACCATCACTGTTCAATCGGATTATAAGCTTATTATAGGAGGAGACTTTACTTTGTATAATGGTCTGTCGAACACGTTAGCCCGCCTTAATCCTGACGGAACACTTGATACAACTTTTAATAGTGGAATTTCACAAATATCTCAACTAGTTGCAATCACTAATGCAGTGTCTGATATCGATGCTACAACAGCTGCTGGCTGGGGAAATATTGTAGCTACTGGAGGAGAAGACCCAATCGGATCAATTGAGTGGGGAACATCACCAGGAGACTATTCAATGGGCTCATGTGATGCTGGTAAAACTTCAATTGGTGCTTTCGCGTGTGGAATGACAGGGTTAATGCCAAATACAATTTATTATGTTCGAGCGAAAGCCATAAACTCATTAGGGACAAGCTATGGCGCAGAGGTGAAATTTACTACTAATTCAGATAGTTCAGGTGTTTGGTCGTCAACAATAGATCTTAATGATGTTGACGCATCAAAAAATAATTTAGTGGTTATCACGCATGGATTGTGTGGCAGCGCTACTGATGATTGGGTAACTAGGATGCGAAATGCTATTTATGCTAAATCGAATCCTGATGATACGGCGGTTCGGCTTTTTGACTGGAAGGACGGTGCTGGTTCTAATTTTATATGTCCACCTGGTGATCCATCTGCTGCTTACAATAATGCTGTTAATTTTGGACATGGTTTGGCCATACAGATTGAATGGCAACTTAGTAGACGTTCTGATAATCAGAGTCCAATGAATCTTCATCTTATTGCACACAGTGCTGGTTCAAATTTAATTCAAACAGTGGTTGATGATCTCGCAGAATATTTTAGGACACATAATGATAGAAAAAAACCATCTATACATTTAACATTTTTGGATGCATATGCCCCAAAACATGAAAATGAAAGGTATGGTGAATTGTATAATTTTTCAGGCTATGCTGAACAATATGTGGATACAGCTATTACTCCAGATTTACCTGATACAAATATTATTCTTCCTAATGCTATAAATTTTGATGTTACGCAGCTTACTAATATTTCAAATAGGACTCACACTTGGCCTATTGATTTCTATAATGAATCAATAAACAATCCGTCGTCTTACAATATAGGATTTAATTTTTCGAATGAAAGTTTGTACGGGTTAGAAAGAAACTATGGATTAAATGGATATACATGTAATATTAATGATCTTTCTCAGCTTTATACCTGTCAGATAGGTCCATGGTGGGATGTCACACGAGAAACAATAACGCCTTCGCTTCCAACCGTCACTATTATCAGTCCAGATTCTGACAAAATTAATAATGCTCTTTACCTGAATTATATTTCTCTAAAACCAGGGAGCACCATTGACAATACATCTGAGGTCACCACTAATATGACCAATATCATTTTCCAGAAAGGCATAGCTAGTATAACTGTTCCATTTTTTACGCAAATTGAGAAAGCTGATCAGGGTGACTTTAGTGCTGATTCAAGCAATTTTAATTTTGAGAATTTCGCTGCTCAAGATGTTACTGTTTCTGTTCAGCAGGGAATGCCTGGGGTTATGAGTGCTATAAAAATAGGAGTCAATAATACTAAACTTTCTTTCTCTAATCCTGTAACAATTTCTATTAATGTAGATTCGATTGATAATGGCAGGACTCTGAATGTTTTGTATCAAAATGATGGAGAAACTACATGGCAATCTCAGGGTACTTGTCTTATTGTTGATGGAAAATGTACTTTCACTACAATGCATGCTACTACATATGCAGTAATTAATGATTCGACTCCTCCAACTACGACTATTTCAGTTTCTGGCACTGGCGGTCCAGATTGGTTCCGCTCGGATGTGCAAGTGGCACTTACAGCTATTGATAATGAAGATGGATCTGGTATGGATAAAACAGAATATTCTTTGGATGATGGAACGAATTGGGTGACATATGCCAATCCATTCACGATTTCGCATGAAGGGAATAATAAAGTTGAATTTCGCTCAACCGATAAAGCTGGAAATGTTGAGAATGTCCAGATCATTGAAATAAAGATCGACAAAACCGCGCCGGGAATAACTATCAATACTCCTGCTGATGGGGCGCAATACGTATTAAAATCAACAATAAATGCTGATTGGTCTGTAACTGATGAACTTTCTGGCATTGATAAATCAATTGGGACAATAACATCAGGCAGTCCAATTAACACAAGTTCAGTCGGTTCAAAGAGCTTCTCTGTAACTACTACTGATTTGGCTGGAAATTCTATCACAAAAACCGTTAAATATAGTGTTGTTTATGCTTTTGGAGGATTTCAAGATCCAATCACAAAGGACAATAAGGCATTTAATGGCAATAACACTGTTCCTGTTAAATTCCAACTAACTGACGCTAATGGTGGATATATTTCAAATGCAATAGCTAGTATTGAAATTGATGGAAAAACCGCTGTAGCGAGTGGCGATTCTAATTCTGGAAATGCATTCAGATATGATTCATTGACCAATCAATACATCTTTAATCTATCTGCAAAAAATTCTTCTCTTGGAGTAGGAACACATATTTTAAAGATAACATTGGATGATGGAACAACTTATAGCCAAGATATTGTTATAAAATAGGGGATTCTTGTGGGTATTTTTACTTATTTACTACGATCTCCCGCAAACACCTCCTTTCTAGGGAGTTAAGGTGCGGTTGTCCTGTCGCTCTTGAGCGACAGGATTGGTACCAAACAAATTCTTATAAACATACCATTATGACCCGACTTCGATAAATCTTCGTCGAGGCAAAGCTAGTCACAATACCTGCCTGCCGGCAGGCAGGGCTTACGATTAGCTTGTCTGCCTCGTCAGATGAACTTTGTTTTACTATAGGCATGAAAACACTTTTCGCGAGGTGTTTTTTTGTTATGGCGAAAAGTGTGGTATAAACGTCTTAAACTTTACTCTACCCAGTGACCCACTCTACTTTTCAGGCTAACTCCCTAGAACGAGGTTGTTTCATGGGCGTGTTTTTCAGTATTTTTCAGTTCAACTAATTTGTCTTAACTTTGAGTCAGAGTTGTAATAATGTTTGATGTTGTACTCTTGTCAATTTCATAGCATTTTTGCACAATCATTGAAACTCTATAAAACTTCCAACAGAAAAAGGAGAAAGCCATGTTATACCTCGTAATCATTTGTGTGGTTGGGTGTGTCCTGTGGTCTGGATTATATTTGTATAGCATAATAATCGACCCTGTAGATTCATTTGGTAAAAATTTACTGCTGCTTGTATTGGCAATGCTGCCAAGTTTCGTGGGATATATTGTATTCGTATGGTTCTTGGAAAGCAGAAACTGGTTGTTCCTTAAGGCATTGGCTCTAACTATTGTCACAACAGCCTTAAGTTATTGTTTATTCAAGAAAGAGAAAAAATAGAGAAAAGGGATATTATGAGTAATGCTCACGATATGTTGGACTCATACCAGGGCAGTTAGGGAGATTCTCCTTAGCTGCTTTTTTCTATGCTCAATCCAGGTTGACTTAATGCCTGTTTTTGCTAATATTGAGAACTAATGGATAGCTGTTTAACAAGTAGAACATTACATATTTCCAAGGAGGAAATACAGTGGATAATGAATCTCTCATCGGTAAATGGGCTGCATATTTTCTTGATGGTGACTGTTGTTCTGGCTTTGGCAAAATTGTAGGGATAAGCACCATGGGCTTTATTGAAATAGATGAGTATCCTGGCGGACTTTACAAGACAGGAGTACTTCGAGGCAATTTAAAGGATTTTGATACCAGCGAAGAAGCAATGGGACGTTTTCACGAGGATGATGAAAAGCGGAATGAAGTAAGACTTCATGGCTAACAGTCAACCACACAAATAACAAGGAGACAATGAAATGAAGATACTGACAAAGAAATTGGAAAGTGGAGCCGTACTCACGAGTTTCATTCCTGATTCGCCTGAGGAAGCGAAAACGCTTGATGCCATGCTTGGCTTTAAGGGTGAGGGCAACCCCATTGCCTTGCATGGAGCAAAGGAAACGGAAATAACTGGAGAAATCGGAGGGCACGAAAGAGAAAGATGGATTATGACCTACAAGTAGTCTTCAGATGATTACACTTTTGTTTAAAGCAGCTGCTTTAGAGAAACAGAGTCTTGTACCTAATGGTGCAGGACTCTTCTTTTTTCATTGATTTACATTGTTTTTTGCGGTATGCTCAAGATATGAATAAAAAGAAATTGAGTATTGCCATAATAATTAGTCTGACTATCATCACAGGGCTATTTTTAATGCATCGTTTATTTTTCAGTGCACCTCAAACTCAAGAAGAACAAAAGGTTTTTATTGTTAATCGAAACCAAACTGATACACAAACTTTGGACAAATTGAAAACTCAGGGACTGATAAGAAACAAAGTTGCATTTAAGCCGGTTCGATTTTTCAAGAAAGGAGACATCGATGCTGGAGGCTACAACGTTTCCAAAAACATGAGTGCATGGCAAATTGCTGGAAAAATTACATCTGCTCCTGATATGAAATGGGTCGTTATTCCAGAAGGATACAGGAAAGAGCAAATTGGAGAAAAACTGGCAGAAACATTTGGCTGGAGCGATGAAGAACTTGATAAATGGAATACTGAGTACACTAAAAATAGAATAGACTACATCGAAGGAACGTATTTTCCTGATACTTATCTTATTCCTGTTGATGAGAAGGGATTTGATATGGCTAATCGCATGACCCGGCGCTTTGACGAGCAATTTGCTCTTTATGTGAGCCAGTTTGCCCAGCAGAATATCAAATGGACAACTGGACTTAAACTCGCTTCAATTGTGCAAAGGGAAGCAGCAGGAAAAGATGACATGCCACTTATCGCTGGAATACTTTGGAACAGACTTAATCAAGATATGAATTTGGAAATTGATGCGACTGTTCAATATGCACGAGGCAAAACCGATACTGGTTGGTGGGCACCAATCAAATCAGCAGACATAGCCAATATTGATTCTCCCTATAATACTTATAAATATAAAGGACTGCCTCCATTCCCAATAGGTAACCCAGGATTAGATGCAATTGAAGCAGTTCTTAATCCTACGGAAACTGATTGTTTATATTATATCCACGATAGTAACAGGCAAATCTATTGTGCAAAAACTTACGAAGAGCACAAAGCAAATATTGAGAAATATTTGAAATAGGATTTCTATATGAGATTGTTAATATGCAATGAAAGAAAAAAGCTGGCTGGCTGTAATAATAGTGACTGATGAATGTATTTTATTTTTTAAAAATTAAATATATGGAAAAATTATTTTTTCGCAACGGTAATCTAGGATTATTTTTAATCAGATTAGGCGTGGGTGTCATTTTCATCGTAAGCGGTTGGGCAAAATTTATGGATATTGCAGGGACTACAGCCTTTTTTCAAAAAATCGGTTTGGCCTCTCCGTTCGTATATTTCATTGCCGCGTTGGAGCTTTTAGGTGGAATTGCAATCCTGCTTGGTTTTTGGACAAGAATTTTTGGTTGGCTACTGGCCATAGATATGCTCTTTGCGATAATTTTGGTTAAATATGCAATGGGATTTTCGGGATATCGTATTGATTTGATGTTGCTTTTAGCTTCTTTGGGAATAGCTTTTACTGGCGCTGGAAATTATTCAGTTTGCAAAGGTAGCAGGTGCGATATTAACGGAATTTAGATGGTACATGTTTTATTATTTCCAAATTTAAAGCGGGTCACGTTGACCCGCTTTAAATTTGGCATTCAAAATTCCTAGCTATTATTGATTTGAAGGTCTTCCACCTGAATGCGAGGCTTGACCACCTTTTCTTCCTATTTCTGACATGTGCTTTCTGTCTTGGCTGACTGATTGACCACCTTTTCTTCCTATTTCTGACATATGTTTTTTATCTTGGCTAATAGTCGAGCCACCTTTGCTGGAAACCTGCTGTCTGGTTTGCTGGTCGGCACTTGCTAAGCCTCTTTTTTTATTTTCATTCATAAAATTTCACCTCCTTTCATCTCCTAATACAAAGGCGAACTTTATTTATTCATTTAGTGAGCAGTTTTTGCTGCTGTTTTGAAATAAAAAATCCTAATGAAAATACTACACTTATAGGGAATTATGATAGAAATCGTATGAACCGAGATATGAGAAATTTAATACAAAGTCTAAAAGATTTAACTTTTGAAAATAAAAAATTAAATTCATTCAGATATAATTTTTTTAGGGGAATATTTTTTGGAGTAGGCAGCGCAATTGGAGCTTCTGTGATCGCTGCTATTTTGATAGGTATTTTTGCAAAGTTTTTTCAATCAGTAAAGAATTTTAATTTTCAATAAAATATGCGTTCTATTTGGGAAGGGGCAATTAGTTTCGGCTTGATAAATATTCCAGTGAGACTCTATACGGCATCAAGAGAAAGAAAGCTAGCTTTTCATTATGTGCATAAGGGAGATTTTTGTCCTATAAAATATTTGAAAATTTGCAAAACAACTGGAAAGGAAATTCCATATGAGGAAATAGTTCGAGGATTTGAATATGAAAAAGGCAATTTTGTCATATTGGAAGATAAGGATTTTGAAAAGGCTGATGTAAAAAAGTCTCACCTTATAGATGTTTTCCAGTTTGTTGAGGAAAAAGAAATTGATCCAATATATCTGGAAAAACCGTATTATCTTGAACCGCAAAATTCTGCGCGGAAAGCATTCGTGCTTTTGCGTGAAGCTTTGAAAAAAACAAAGAAAGTTGGCATAGCAAAATTTGTTTTGAGAACAAGAGAATATCTGGCTATGGTAAGAGCTAATGATGATTTTATAATTCTCAATCAAATGCGCTATGCGGACGAGATTGTTAATCCGAAAGATTTAATTTTGCCAGG
>LBTS01000007.1 GCA_000992165.1 Candidatus Moranbacteria bacterium GW2011_GWC2_37_8
TATGGCACGAAGAAAACGAGTATATAAAAAACAATGGAAAGCTGATTCCAGATATGGAAACATTTTGGTTGGACGCTTTATTGGAAACGTTATGCAAGATGGAAAACGCAGCGTTGCTGAAAGAGTGATTTATGATTCATTTGATGTGATTCATGAGCGAACCAAGAAAGGTGGACTCAATGTTTTCGAACAAGCAATCAAGAATGTTTCACCACTTTTGGAACTTAAGTCAAAAAGAGTTGGTGGAGCAAACTACCAGGTTCCGATCCAAGTTAGTGGAGAAAGAAGACAAACATTGGCAATCCGTTGGATACTTATAGCAACTAGAGCTAAGAAAGGTAAACGTATGGCTGAGAAATTGGCTGACGAACTAATCGATGCTTCAAATAAAATTGGCGCTGCCATGAAGAAACGAGATGATACCCACAGAATGGCTGAGGCAAACAAGGCGTTTGCACACTTTGCATAGATTTTTTGGATAGAAACTTCTACCTATGGGAAGTTTCTATCTTTGTTTATAAATTAAAAAAATTAACATTAAAATTTTGAATTTTGAATTTGAATTTTGAATGAATTTTGAATTCTTTAATGCACTAATGCATTGGAACATTGGAATTTGATTAGAAATTAGAAATTAGAAATTAGAAATTTGATCGCTTATGGCTGGAGAACAAGACATTTCATTGCTACGTAATATCGGAATCATTGCACACATCGACGGTGGAAAAACTACAACCACTGAGCGTATTTTGTTTTATACTGGAATCACTCATAAAATTGGAGAAGTTCATGAGGGAGCTGCAACCATGGACTGGATGGAACAAGAGCAAGAACGTGGAATCACGATTACTTCTGCTGCAACTAAATGTTCTTGGAAAGGTCACCCGATCAACATCATTGACACACCAGGTCACGTTGACTTCACAGTTGAAGTTGAACGTTCTCTTCGCGTGCTGGATGGAGCTGTTGTAATTTTCGACGGTAAAGAAGGTGTTGAACCACAATCCGAAACTGTTTGGCGCCAAGCTGACAAATATCACGTTCCTCGAATTTGTTTCGTAAATAAAATTGATAAGGAAGGTGCTGATTTTGATTTCGTTTTGAATTCAATTTGGAATCGTTTGACTCCAAATGCTCTTGCTCTTCAAATTCCAATCGGAGAAAGAAATGAATTTTCTGGTGTGGTTGATTTGATGAAAATGAAAGCATATTCTTTTGATGGAGCAATGGGAGAAATCGTGGTTGAATCAGAAATCCCTGCAGAGCTTTTGGAGAAGGCTCAAACTTGGAGAGAAAAAATGATTGAAAAGATTTCTGAATCTGATGACGCTCTTACTGAAAAATATTTGAACGGAGAAGAAATTTCAGTTGATGAACTTAAGGCTGCGCTTCGCAGTGGAGTATTGGCTGCAAAATTAGTTCCTGTTTTCACTGGAACTGCTCTTCGAAATAAAGGAGTTCAATTAGTATTGGACGCTGTTGTTGATTATCTTCCATCTCCTCTTGATGTTCCTCCAGTTATTGGAACAAACCCAAAAAATGGTGAAGAAATTACTCGCGCAGCTTCGGACAGCGAGCCTTTCTCAGCTTTGGCTTTCAAAGTTGCAACTGATCCTTTTGTTGGACAACTTACTTTCTTCCGCGTTTATTCTGGAACATTGAAAGCTGGTTCATATGTGATTAACGCTACTAATGGTCAGAAAGAAAGAATCGGACGAATTCTTCAAATGCATGCAAATCATCGTGAAGAAATTGATGAGATTAGAGCTGGAGGAATCGGAGCTTTGGTTGGTATGAAAAACACAACCACTGGAGACACACTTTGCGATGAGCAAAAGCAAATCCAACTCGAAAACATTGTTTTCCCGGAACCTGTTATCGATATCGCAGTTGAACCGAAGACTAAAGCTGACCAAGAAAAAATGGGACTTGCTCTTCGCAAACTTGCTGGCGAGGATCCTACACTTCGTCTTAGAACTGATGAAGAATCTGGACAAACTATCATCTCAGGAATGGGTGAACTTCACCTCGACATTATCGTTGATCGTATGAAACGAGAATTCGGAGTTGAAGCAAACATTGGTCAACCTCAAGTAGCATATAGAGAAACAATCAAAACTGAAGCGCAAGCTGAAGGAAAATATGTTAAACAATCTGGAGGTCGCGGACAATACGGACATTGTTGGCTCAAGGTTCGTCCTCAGGAAGAAAAAGGAAAAGGATATGAATTCTTCGATGAAATCAAAGGTGGTGTTATTCCACAAGAATACATCAAACCGATTAATCAAGGAGCTAAGGAAGCTTTGGAAAACGGTGTACTTGCTGGCTATCCTATGGTTGATGTGATGGTTACTTTGTACGATGGTTCTTTCCATGAAGTTGACTCCAATGAAGCTGCTTTCAAAATCGCTGGTTCAATGGCTGTTCAAGAAGCATGTTGTTGTGACTCCTGAACAATTCATGGGAGATGTTGTTGGAGACATCAACTCACGTCGTGGAATGATCAAAGAAATTAATGACCGCGGAGAAGGAAACGCTCGCGTGAAAGAAATTGAAGCAGAAGTTCCTCTTGCATCTATGTTTGGATATGTGACTCAGCTTCGTTCAATGACTCAAGGACGAGCAAGCAGCGTCATGGAATTTGCTTCTTACAATGAAGTTCCAAAGAATGTTGCTGATGAGATTATTGCCAAGAAATAGCTAATGCATGAATCATGAATTAGGAATTATGAATCATGATTTAACATCGAAGCTTTGAACGAAAATAGGCTGTTTTTTTGCTAAAAAGAAAATTTGGGCGTAAACTGGATATGCACTTAGATAAGTATTCAGGTGGGTATTTAAATGGGTATCTAGATTAAAAATGATTAAAGAAGAAAAAAATAAAACTGACTTGATTGAGTATTCTAATTTGGCGCTCATTAAAGATATTGGAAAATTTTTGAAACCCTATAAAGGGCGTTTTCTTGTTGCGTTAATATTTAGAGTCCTTAGTGATGTAGCAGGACTTTATTTGGCTTATGGATTTGCATTGATTGTAACTTTTTTCAGCAAGTATCATCCAGGAGAATCATTGAGGTATTTTTGGGTTACACTGCTGATTTTAACTGCTGCATTTGCAGCAAGATATATATTTAGATATATATCAAAATATGTCGGCTATCGGGTTTCTGAGAAAGTCGCTCTCGATTCACAGATTATCATGATTGAGCATTTGACTTCGTTGGATATCGCTTGGCATGAAAAAGAAAATGCTGGCAATAAGCTGAAAAGAATACAAAAAGGATCCGATGGACTGAATAAGATTCTACACATGTTGATAAGCACTTTTATGTGGGTCGCAGTCAATTTTATTGGCATGATTTATATTTTAAGTAGATTTGATAAGAAGGTTGGTGTGATGTTGATCATATTCTTGATAAGTTATTTTGTTATTTCTTTTTATCTTTTAAAAAAGGCTGTCGCTGTTTCTCAAGAAGTTGATATCATGGAAGAAGGGGTTTTGGGTCTGATGTTTCAAACAATTAACAATATACGGAGCGTGAAAGTTCTGGCGATGTCAGACAATATTTTGAAAATTATTAATGTTAAAATTGTTAATCTTTTCTCTAATGTTCAGCGACGAATTTTTCGTTTTATGTCACGAGCAGTGATGCTGAATATATGGTCTGTTTTATTCAGAATTTTTATCATGATTCTTATAGCAAATGGGATTTTCAATGGAAATTACGAAGTTGGCGTTCTCGTTCTTTTTTACGGATATTTTAATACATTGGTTGATTCAGTGGAAGAATTATCTGAAGCAACGCAAGAATTTACTGTTTGCAAATATGGCGTTGCTCGTATGCAGAGAACGTTGGAAGAGCCTATTGTGATTGATAGCGAAAAAAATAAGCATTCATTGCCAGTTGATTGGAAAAAAATCATAGTTAAAAATTTGTCTTTTGCTTATGGAAAAAATAAAGTATTGAAAAATATTTCGTTCGAAATAAATCGTGGAGAGCGCGTGGGAATAGTTGGTCTTTCCGGAGCAGGGAAATCAACCTTAATGAAGCTGCTGCTAAAAGAAAACGAAAGTTATAAAGGCGAAATTCTTTTTGATGAACTTCCTCTCAGAAAAATTAAAACCAAATCATTTCTTAATCATGTGGGAGTGGTTTTGCAAGACACTGAGGTTTTTAATTTTACATTGAGAGAAAATATTACAATTGCCAGTTCAAAAAAACGCAGTGAGCAAGAATTGATGAAGGCACTCGATATTGCGCATGTGACAGACTTTGCCAAAGAACTTCCTCAGGGCATAGATACTTTTATTGGAGAAAAAGGTATCAAACTTTCAGGAGGTGAACGTCAGCGACTTGGCATTGCTAGGGCTGTTTATAAGCAACCTGAAATTTTATTTCTTGATGAGGCAACTTCACATTTGGATTTGGAATCAGAAGAAAAAATTAAAGATTCATTGCATAAGTTTCTGAAAAAAGTTACAGCTGTCGTTATTGCTCATCGCCTCACCACTATTCGAGAGATGGATAAAATTTTAGTGATTGAAAAAGGCGAGATTATTGAATCAGGAAGTTTCGATGAATTATATAATGCAAAGGGCAGACTTTATGAACTATGGGAAAAGCAGAAGTTTTAGAAATATTAGGTGAGGATTTAACTATAAACATAAAATTATGAACGTAGAAGAATTTCGAAAAAATATTAAAATTGACTCTAGGATAATTGCAGATAACCGCGAATTCGCTGTTGAAGAAATCATTAAGTTTCGCTTGGACGACGGTAGTTTCTATATGAAATGTTTTTTATCTGACGGTTTTGTTTTGGCTGATGATTTGGGTAGTAATTCTTTCGTCTTGGTGAGGGAGGTTGATAATAATATCCAGCAACCTTTTCCTGAAACTTTGGAATATGACGGCAAACAATTCAATTTTTTGTTTGATGCTCATGCCGTGGCCGAAGAAGTTCAAGGCAGAGAGATTTTTAAAAAGGGAGAAGGTGAAAAATATTGGGATTATGAAAGCGAAGACGGCTCATATCTAAGTCTTGGTATTAATGATGGATCAGATGAAAGACAAGATTTCTATGGAAAGATGATTAAAGATGTTGAGATTTTATAAAAAATTAAAGGAAGAGAGTTTGACTTATAAAAAATGAAAACAGATCAACAGAAATTTTCGCTGGATTTGTTGCAATTTTGCCAATGGCGCTGAGAAGAAATATTATAGTTGCACAAAAAAATTATAGTGGTATAATATCACTATAATTCATGCATATAAAAATATGAAACAAAAAAACGTTGAGATTTATCAAGCAAAAAATGGAGCTATTGAACTCTCTGTTGATGCAAAAAAAGAAACGATCTGGGCTAATCTTAATCAAATCGCTAGTCTTTTTGGTGTGCAAAAAGCAGCTATCTCAAAGCATTTTAAAAATATTTTTGAATCGGGAGAGCTTATTGAAAAAGCAACTGTTTCCAAAATGGAAACAGTTGGAATTGAAGGTAAAAGACAGATAAAGCGTTCAATTGAGATATATAACTTGGACGCTATCATAGCTGTGGGTTATCGTGTGAATTCAAAACAAGCAACACAGTTCCGTATTTGGGCAACTAGAATACTCAAAGACTATATTTCTCAAGGTTATATCATAAACCCATCTAGGATTGAACAAAACTACGAAAAATTTCTTGTTGCAGTTGAGGAGACAAAGAAATTGCTTCCCGCTAGTGATCGCATCACGGCGCAAGATGCAATGGAGCTCGTAAAAATGTTTGCAGGAACATGGTTTTCTTTGGATGCATATGACAAAGAAGCGCTTCCAATCAAAGGTGCTACGAAAAAGAAAGTTGTCTTAGCTGGAAAGGAATTGGAAGATTCAATTGGACAGCTCAAAAAAGAACTTATTCGAAAAAGTGAAGCGACTGAAATTTTTGCTGTCGAGCGCAAGGGTAGCAGCTTGACTGGGATCGTGGGAAATGTTCTGCAGGCGTTTGGTGGAAAAGACTTGTATCCAACAATTGAAGAAAAAGCTGTGCACCTGTTATATTTTATTGTGAAAAATCATCCCTTTATCGATGGCAACAAAAGGAGCGGCGCTTTCGCTTTTGTTTGGTTTTTGCAAAAGGCTAATTTTGACTTTAGAAAAAAAATCACCCCAGAAGCCCTAACCGCTCTCACGCTGCTTATTGCTGAAAGTAATCCGAAAGATAGGGAAAGGGTTATTGGTCTTGTTTTGTTATTGCTGAAGAAATAATTAACGGTTTGAGACAAGGATCTCTACAAAGGGAATTAAAGGGTTTAGGAATTGAGTATCGGAGAAAATTAAATTATTTAAATTAAATTATTAAATTATGATATTAAAAAATAAGGTTGCTATAATTACCGGGTCAAGTAGGGGAATAGGAAAAGAAATTGCCTTGCTTTTTGCTAAAGAAGGAGCGAAGGTTGTTGTTAATTATAATACCTCAAAACAGGAGGCATATAATTTAGTTGAAGAAATAAAGAAAAATGGTTCTGATGCAATTGCAATAAAATGCGATGTTTCAAAGGAGAATGAAGTTGAAAATATGCTCAATGAAGCTGTTACAGCTTTTGGGCAAATTAATATTCTTGTTAATAACGCGGGTATTGTTTTTGATACTCCACTTCTAGAGAGAACAACTGAACAATTTAGGGATACATTGGATACTAACTTAGTCGGTAATTTTATTTGTAGTAAATATGCTTCCAAACAAATGCTTAAAAATGGAGGTGGAAAAATAGTAAATATATCATCAACGAATGCCATCAATTGTTACAGCCCTGATGCGGCTGATTATGATGCGTCAAAGGCGGGAATTATAACTTTAACGAAAGATTTCGCTAAAGAACTCGCACCAACAATACAAGTAAATGCAATTGCGCCAGGATGGGTAAATACTGACATGAATAAGGATCTACCAGTTGAGTTCATTGAAAAAGAGAAACAAGAAATATATTTAAAAAGATTTGCTGAGCCAGAAGAAATTGCGAAAGCCGTTTTATTTCTTGCAAGTGAAAATGCGAATTACATTACTGGCAGTGTTTTGGTTGTAGATGGTGGGCATAATTAATTTCAATAGTTATGACTAAATTTATCTTACATGGAGGAAATTCTGATAGAAAAAACCTATTAACCAAGAAAAGTAGAATTAAATATTGATTAAATATAAATTAAAAACATGATAAAAATAACTTACTTTGTGCATGGGACAACAGTTGATAATGAAAATAATGTATCATCTGGCTGGTTTGATGCCGAGCTTTCCGAAAAAGGAATTCAACAGGCGATTAAGTTAAGGGAGTTGATTGAAGATAAGTATTTTGATGTTGTCTTTTGCTCTGATTTGCAGCGCGCAATAAAATCTGCGCAATTGACTTACGGCGACACGGTTAAAATTATCCAAGACGAGAGGCTTCGAGAATGTAATTATGGTGAATATAATACCAAGTCCTCGGAGATTGTGGAGCCCATGCAAGAAGAAAATATTACTAAGAGTTTTCCAGGCGGTGAAAGTTATGAAGATGTGAAAGCGAGAATAGGTGAATTTCTTGAATATTTGAAAGCTAACTTTGATAATAAATCAGTTGCTATTGTTGCACATAAAGCGCCACAGCTAGCGCTTGATGTTTTGCTTTGTGGGAAATCGTGGGAGCAAGCTTTTACTGATGATTGGCGAAAAAGAAAAGCGTGGCAGCCAGGTTGGGAATACATAATCAAATAAACTTAAATATTATATGAACAGTCTTTGTGGCTGTTTTTGAATTCCTTGAAAGCTAAAAAGCTACTCTAAAGTTATCCACACCTATTGATATTGACAGTGATATGGTAGTACTGATATAATAACACTAGAGCAGTGGCCAAGCTTTAGAATAGTAACTAGTAATCAGTAACTAGTAATTAAAAAACTAGAAACTGAAAAGTAATGAAATCGATAAATATAATTAATCTCAGGCAGATTGCCAAAGGGGTCAGTTTGATGAGGTTCAAAACAAATGTACAATCAAAATCAAAACAACCAAAGCCAACAATTCAATCAAGACAAAGTTTTTTCCAAGATGTTGAAAGCTGGTAGCAAGAACTATTTTTTTGATGTGAAAAAGGCTAGTAATGGGAGCAACTATTTGACCATCACGGATTCATATAAGAACAAAGAAGGACAGAGTGTGACGAATAGAACGATGATTTTCAAAGATCATATCCAGGGATTTATTGAGACTCTTGCGGAAGCCAGCATACATTTGCAATGATTTGACGTAACTAAATTATAGGAATAATATTTACACATATGAAAAATGAAACAAAAACATTTGAAGAAAAAGCATTCACTGCAACCGAAGTTGGCTCAATGATTGAGAGATTCGATGATAAGTTGAATCTGGTGTTGGAAACGATGGATATTAAATTTGAAAACGTCAATGAAAGGTTTGATAGGGTTGAAAATAGGTTAGATGTGGTTGAAACTAAAATTGATAGGCTTCAGGATGACATAATTGAAGTGAAATTTGAACTCAAGCGCAAAGTTCCTCAAGATGATTTTGAGAAACTAGAAAAACGCGTGGTCAAGCTCGAAAAACTTTCTTTGTCTCACTAATACTAGTTGTCACACAATACTTTCTTAAAACTACCGACTTTTTATAATGTCGGTAGTTTTTTTGTATCAATTTTTGTGGTATAATACTTTAGTAATCAGTAATCAGTGACTAGTAATCAGTGACTAGCAACTGGTAAATTGAATAATTAATATAAAAATAATGATTAACAAAAAAATCGCTAGTGAAGTCGCAGTTGGAACTGTTCTTATTCTTGCAATCGCAATCGGTGGAATTTTTTGGGCGCAAAATGAGAAAGACGCTGTAATAAATAATCAACAAATAGTAATCAACGATGAGATTCAAAAACCAGCTGAGAAAAAAGAAGTTGCTTGCACAATGGAAGTCAAGCTCTGCGATGACGGCTCATTTGTCAGCCGAACCGGACCGAACTGTGAATTCGCAGAGTGCTCGATAATTAATGCATACAGAAATGACAAATTTGGTTTCGAGTTTCGATATCCATCGGATTTTAAAATCACAGTTGATGATTATACTGATTCAGAACTTTTGAAAAACAAGGATAAGGTTCTTGTGTATGTTGATGAAGCCAACGCAAAAGATGGTGATATATTTCTGGATTTAAGAATGGATAAATTCCAACCACTCGAAGACAATTCAAAATTGAAAGTCATGACTGGCTATTGGTACCAACTACGAGTTACTAAGACTTCAATTGCTGAGATTGATAAATATATCAGTGTATGGGAGCGTAAATTTAAGCAAAATGGAGGTGGTGTAGTTGATTCCCGGAGTCTTCTTGGGGTTCAGGACGTGGTCATAGGTGGCATTAATGCTAAGAAACTTTCATTTGATGGTAGTAATTTAGTTGTATCATCAATTATATTTATAAGAGATGGTTATGCTTATGATTTAGATTTGAATACATTCGATTTGGATGACATTGAAATTGTAAAGTCAACGGCATTGTTCAATGAAACAGTTTCAACCTTTAGATTTGTGAAATAGCCTTATCTGAGCCAAGAAACTGCATTTCTAAGAAGCTAAGAAGCTAATGCCTAAAAAGCTCGCTATTAAGCCTTGACAAATATTCTTACTCGTGTAGAATAATCAAGTATCTGATTTCCAAAAAAGGAATTTTTGAATTTGCTTTTCGAGGTAAATTCATGTAAAATATTTTAATAAGTCATCTTTAAACAATCGCACTCCTGGGTGAAAATAATCCAGGCGGAAAGCGAAAAAACAACCAATATGGCAGTAGCAAAGTTTGAACGAACTAAACCACATGTAAACGTTGGAACAATCGGACACGTTGACCACGGCAAGACAACTTTGACCGCGGCTATTCTTCATGGTCAATCAAAGAAAGGATTTGCAAAGGAAAGAGGAGTTGGTGAAATCGACAACGCTCCAGAAGAAAGAGAACGTGGAATCACTATTGCTACTTCACATTGCGAATACGAATCTGATACTCGTCACTACGCTCATGTTGATTGTCCAGGTCATGCTGACTACATCAAGAACATGATTACTGCTACTGATGGTCCTATGCCTCAGACACGTGAACACATCTTGCTTGCAAAACAAATTGGTGTTCCTGCAATCGTAGTTTTCATCAATAAGGTTGATATGGTTGATGATGAAGAACTTATCGAGCTTGTAGAAGCTGAAGTTCGTGAACTTCTTTCAAAATATGAATTCGATGGAGACAATGCTGCTGTGATTCGTGGATCAGCTACTCAAGCTTTGGCTGCTGCTTCTGCTGACGACGCTGCTTTGAAACCAATCTATGATTTGATGACTGCTCTTGACGAAAAAATTCCTGAACCTGTTCGTGAAACAGAAAAACCTTTCCTTATGCCAATCGAAGATATCTTCTCAATTGAAGGTCGCGGAACAGTGGTAACAGGAAGAATCGAAGGAGGAACAATCAACATCAATGAAGAAGTTGAAATCGTTGGTCTTCGTCCAACAGCTAAAACTGTTGTTACTGGAATCGAAATGTTCAACAAGTCACTTGATAAAGGACAAGCTGGAGACAACGCTGGACTTTTGATTCGCGGAATTAAGAAAGAAGATGTTGAACGCGGACAAGTTTTGGCTAAACCAGGTTCAATCACTCCTCACACTGAATTCGAAGGTGAAATCTATATTCTAACAAAAGAAGAAGGCGGACGTCACACTCCATTCTTCAAAGGATACAAACCACAATTCTACATCCGAACAACTGATGTAACTGGAGAAGTTATTCTTCCAGAAGGAACTGAAATGGTTATGCCTGGAGACACTATCAACCTTGTGATCAAATTGATTGCACCAGTCGCTATGGCTGAAGGAATGCGCTTCGCAATCCGTGAAGGTGGAAAGACTGTAGGTGCTGGAGTTGCAACAAAGATCATCAAGTAATTGATTTCTTTCGAGTAAACCTAGCAGGCATGAGAGCTTTTCTCATGCCTGCGAATGTTCACTAGAAATGTGTACAAACTAGTAAATTTGTTCTCGCTTCTGAAGCGAAAACTGATGTTAATATCATTTATCATATAGACTAAGATGGCAGCGAAAAAAACAGACATCGAACAATCATCATCCACCAGAATCAGAATCAAGATTAAGGCGTATGACAACAAAGTTATCGATCAGTCAGCACGTAAAATTGTGGAAACTGCTGAAAGAAGCGGATCAAGAATTACCGGTCCAGTTCCTCTTCCAACAGAAATTCACAAAGTTACTGTTAACAAGTCAACTTTTGTCTACAAGGATGCACGAGATCAGTACGAGATGAGAATTCACAAACGTCTTATTGATATTTGGGATCCAACTGCAAAAACTATTGAAAATTTGACCAGTCTTGACCTCCCAGCTGGAGTAGACTTGGAGATAAAGATGTAGGCTTGCATTATTTTAGAAAGTAGTATAGAATTGAAAAGTTGAAAAAACAGAAAAATGACTAGTTAAAGTCCTTCGGGATACTCAATTAGCTAATCCAAGTCAAACTTGGACTATGCTGGCTGAGAGCCAGCTTTTTTTTGTACACAATTGAGAATTACCCGTTAAATTTAGTGTTTATTCATATGAAATACATCCTCGGAAAAAAATTAGGAATGACAACCCTGTATGATAAGGAGAAAGGAGCATTGAACGTGACTCTGATTGAATGTCATCCAAATACTGTTTCTGTTGTGCGCACAGTTGAAAAAGATGGATATGACGCAGTTCAACTTGAAATCGCTAAGACAAAGAAAGTTACTCACCGCAAAGAATTCCGTTTGGAAGAAGCTGCAACTGTAGCTACTGGAGATCAGATTTCTATCGATACTTTCCAGATTGATGACGAAGTTAACGTGAGTGGTATTGCAAAGGCTAAGGGATTCCAAGGAGTTGTGAAACGACATGGTTTCAAAGGTTCTCCTGCTACTCATGGACACAAGCATGATCTTCGTGCTCCAGGTTCCATTGGTGCTCAGCAACCACAACATGTTATCAAGGGAAAAAGAATGGCTGGACGCATGGGAGGAAAACGCTCAACAATGAAAAATGTGAAAGTTGTATATATTGATACCGAAAAGAATGTGCTTGCAGTTCTAGGAGCTGTGCCAGGAGTAGTCGGTAGAATCGTTGAAATTAGAGGATAATTTGGATTAGAAAATTAGGTTTTAGAAATTAGAATTGAACAATATTATGGCTACAATTGCTATCCACAATCAAGAAGGAAAGAAAATAGAGGATTTGAACATTTCAGATGCTGTCTTTGGAGTGCCTGCTAATAATGAACTTCTTCATCAAGTGTTCATGGTCATGGCTGGCAATCAAAGAAATCCGATTGCTCATACAAAAGATAAAAGTGAAGTTGCTGGATCAGGAAAGAAACCTTTCAAACAAAAGGGAACTGGATCTGCTAGACAAGGGCAAAAGAGAAATCCTGTAATGAAAGGTGGAGGTGTAGCATTTGGACCAACAAACGAAAGAAATTTCAAGAGAGATTTAAATAAGAAAATGAAGCAAAAAGCTGTTAGAATTGCGCTTAGTGAAAAACTTCGCTCAGGAACTTTGATTGCTATTGATTCATTGGAACTGAAAGAAGCCAAGACTAAGGCATTCGTTCAAGTTTTGAAGAAATTGGAAATTGCTGGAAAGGTTTTAGTTGCGTTTTCAGGGGAGGAATTGGCAACAACAATAGTTAGCCGTAATATCCCAAAAACATTGAATGTTGAAACGAAAGATTTGAATGTAATGGACTTGCTTAATAACAAGTACTTACTACTAAGTAAAAAATCTATTGCGTTTTTGGAAGAAAAATTTCAATAAACACGAATCGACACGAATAGCAGCACGAATAACCTCAAATGAATACAAATAATTAGTGTCAATTAGGAATTTATTAGTGTAATTAGTGATTTATATACATATGGCAGTAATAGAAGAGAAAAAAGAAGAAGTTTCAGAAGTTGTAGCTAAAGCTGCGCCCAAAAAGGCTAGTAAAAAAGCGGTTACAAAGAAGGAAACTGCAATAGAAGCTTGCGAGCATGCTGACATTGCTTACAAGGTTTTGGTAGAGCCTTGGGTGACTGAAAAAACTCATGCTGCTATGGCTGATAATAAATACACTTTCAAAGTTACTAAAGCTGCAACAAAGATGCAGGTTAAAAGAGCTATTGAAGGGATGTACAAAGTGAAAGTTGAAAAAGTGACTGTTGTGAATGTATTGGCAAAGAAGCGTGCTTATGGACGCCATGAAGGAAAGATTGCAGGATTCAAAAAAGCAACATTGACATTGAAAAAAGGAGATAAGATCGAGTTTTTCCAAGGAGCATAAAAATAACTAATAACAAATAACTAATAACTAACAACAGGCGATTGATAAATTCAAAAACGAAAGTTATAAGTTATAAGTTGTAAGTGATAAGTAAATTCTATGGCAATTAAAGTATACAAAAAGAATACAGCTGGACGTCGAAACATGTCGATTGTTAAGCCGGATAACCTGACTGATAAAAAGCCAGAGAAATCCCTATTAGCACCGATGACCCAAAAAGGTGGACGTTCACACGGAAAGATTTCAACTCGTCACCAAGGCGGTGGACACAAGAGACGATATCGATTGGTTGATTTCAAACAACAGAAATTTGATATCCCAGGAAAAATCATTGCTATTGAAAAAGATCCAAACCGAAGCGCTTTAATTGCTTTGATTTCATATATTGACGGGGACAAGAAATACATTTTGGCTACTGAAGGAATGAAGGCTGATATGCAAATTATGTCAGGTGAGAATGCTCCGATCAAGAAAGGAAACCGAACAGTACTTCGAAATATTCCATCAGGAACTATAGTTTCAAATATCGAACTTATTTCAGGAAAGGGTGGACAAATCACTCGCTCAGCCGGAAGCGGAGCAACGCTTATGGCTATCGACGGTAAAATGGCTCAACTTAAGATGTCATCTGGTGAAATCAGATTGGTAAGCAAAGAATGCTACGCATCTATCGGACGAGTAAGTAATTTCGAACATAGTGCTGAAACTCTTGGAAAGGCTGGAAGAAATCGTTGGAAAGGAAAGAGACCGGAAGTTCGCGGTTCAGCTATGAACCCTGTAGATCATCCACATGGAGGAGGAGAAGGACGTCAAGGAATCGGTCTGAAACATCCTAAGACTCCATGGGGTAAACCTGCTCTTGGAAAGAAGACTCGAAAGAAGAATAGATATAGCGATAAATTTATTGTAAAACGAAGGATTAAGAAATAGTTAAAATGATTAATTGGTTTCGATCAATTAACCAATCAACTACTCAATTAAAATTATGTCACGAAGTTTAAAAAAAGGACCATACGTAGACCCGAGAGTAATGAAGAAAGTTTTGAATGCTAAACCTACAGATGGAACAATCAAAACTTGGTCACGTGCTTGCACGATTGCTCCTGAGATGATTGGTTTCACATTTGGAGTTCATAATGGTCGCCAACACACAGCTGTATATGTAACTGAAGAAATGGTTGGACACAGACTTGGAGAATTTGCACCTACACGTAAATTCAACCGTCATGGAGGTAAGATGCAGAAAGAAATTGAACAAGCAGCTAAGCAGAAACAACAAGACGCAGCCAAAGCCGCAAAAAGTGACGGCGCAGGAGCAAAGAAGAAATAATAATAGTAGTCCATAAAGTCCTAAAGTCTATAAAGTTAAAAGCTAAAAGCATTGACTTGAAAGACTTGAAAGACTTGAAAGACTTTTGACTAATACATATGAAAGTAATAGCATCACTCAAAAATTTAAGAACATCTCCTCGTAAAGTACGTCTTGTTACCAACAGTATTGTTGGAATGAACGCAAGCGCAGCTTTGGTGCAATTACAACATGTTGTAAAAAAGACTAGCGAGCCAATGGAGAAATTGCTCAACAGCGCTTTGGCTAATGCTGAAAACAACTTTGGTCTTGATAAAGACAATATGTATGTTAGCAGTGTATTAGTAGGTGAAGGTGCAAAATTGAAAAGATGGCTTCCTAGAGCTCAAGGACGAGCAACACTTTTGCTGAAAAGAACTTCACACATCAAATTGGAACTGGAAGAAAGAATCGAAGGAAAGAATAAGAAAACCAAGCAGCAATTAGATAAGGAGAAGGCAGATAGAGAAGCAGCTAGAACTAAAGCAATGAAAGAGGCTGTAGCTGAAGCATCAAAAGAAGAAGCTGAAAATGAAGATAAGGTTGCTGAAAAGGCTCCTGCTGCAAAGACTACTAAAAAAAGAGAAACTGCAGCAAAAACAGGACAGGACAATGGTTTCTTGAAGAAGGTTTTTCAAAGGAAATCAGCATAGTTAACTAACAACACATAACTAATAACTTATAACAAAAAACGCATTAGTTGTGAGTTATAAGTAATAAGTGATAAGTAAATTTTTATGGGACATAAAGTCAATCCAACAGGGCTGCGCTTAGGAATCACTACCACATGGAAATCAAGGTGGTTTGCTGGCAAAGATTACACTAAAAAACTCAAAGAAGATGTTCAGGTTCGAGAGTTTGTTATGAAAAAGTGGAAATCTGCTGCAATCGCTGATGTGGAAATTGAAAGAAGCTCAAATATATTGAAATTGATTATAAAGACATCTCGTCCTGGAGTATTAATCGGAAGAGGTGGTACTGGAATCGGCGACATGAGTGCTGCAATCAAGAAGCAATTTTTCGCAGGAAAAAAGATAGATCTTAAAATTGAAGCTCAGGAAGTTAGACAATTTGAAGAGAATGCTTCATTAGTAGCTCAGAATGTTGCTGAACAACTTGAAAAACGCGTTCCATTCCGAAGAATTTTGAAATCAATGTTGGATCAAGTTGAAAAGAATAAAAATATTAAGGGAGTTAAGATTGAAGTGTCTGGTCGTTTGGGTGGAGCTGAAATGTCACGAAGAGAGTGGCTTTCAAGAGGAACAGTTCCTCTTCACACCTTGAGAGCTGATATTGATTTCGCAAAAGCAACCGCATTCACAACTTATGGAGCTATTGGTGTTAAGACCTGGCTATATAAGGGAGAAGTATTTAATAAAGAAGATTAAGAATCGTTTATTGTCTAGCGTAGTGAGTGAAATGAGAGAGTACTTTCATTTCCGAGCGAGCGACGACAACAAGTATTTATATTTACATTTTGATTAGTCTACGCATATGTTGATGCCCAAAAAAGTTAAACACAGAAAAATACACCGAGGCGGAGAAATCCGAGGAGTTGCAACTAAAGGCAATACGGTAAGTTTCGGAAGTTTTGGCCTAAAGGCAACAACTTCAGGACTTATCTCTGCTCGTCAGATTGAAGCTGCTCGTAGAGCAATGACCCGTTACGTAAAAAGAGGTGGAAAGATTTGGATTAGAATTTTCCCAGATAAGCCAATGACTAAAAAGGGAGATGAAACTCCCATGGGTAAGGGAAAAGGTAGTGTTGATCATTTCGTAGCAAAGACCAAGCAAGGAAGAGTTTTGTTTGAGATGGATGGTATAGCGCAGTCAGTTGCGAAAGAAGCTATGCGACTTGCCTCACACAAGCTCAATGTAAAAACGAAATTTGTAGTTAAGGAATAAGAATAGCATATCAATTATATGAAAATTCAGGAAATTAGAGATTTGAATATTGAGCAGTTAAAGAAACTCATTGATGAGAAAAGAACTCAGGCAGTGAAGCTCAGATTTGATATCGCTGTACGTCAGCTAAAAAATCATAGACAGTATCGAGCAATTAAGACTGATATTGCGAGAATACTTACGATTTTGAAGCAGCGAGCAGACCAAGAATAAAGAACTAATAACTCGCAACTAATAACAGATAACAAGAACAACTAAATACAATTTGTTATAAGTAATAAGTTGTTAGTAATAAGTTAAAATATATATGACGAACACGACTAAAAAATTATCAAAGAAAAAGGGAGTAGTTGTTAGTGACGCAATGAATAAGACTATTGTGGTTGCAGTTCAAACACTTAAAACTCATCCTAAATATTTGAAGAAATATCGTTCAACTAAGAATTATAAGGTTCACGATGAAGAGAACAAATTCAAAAAAGGTGAAACAGTTGAATTCGTTCAGTGCAAACCTCTAAGTAAAGATAAGAGTCACACAGTAATCGCGTAAATAATTGCAGTCCATAAAGCTGAAAGTCGCAAAGTCTATAAAGCAGAGATGCATTGACTTGAAAGACTTGAAGGACTTGATAGACTTTTGACTAAAATATATGATTCAGGCAGAAACAAAATTGAAGGCAGCTGATAATTCAGGCGCAAAAGTCATTGAGTGCTTCAAGGTGCTTGGTGGTTCACGCAGACGATATGCTTCTGTTGGAGATATCATTGTTTGCTCTGTGAAATCCGCTGAACCACGAGGTTTGGTAAAAAAAGGAGATAAGGTTCGTGCAGTGGTTGTTCGCACAAAGAAAGCTATTCGCCGCAAAGATGGTTCATATATCCGATTTGATGAAAATGCAGCTGTTATCGTGAATGAAAAAGAACCAAAGGGAACTCGTATATTTGGACCAATCGCTAGAGAGCTCCGAGAAAAAGGATTCTCAAAGATTGTTTCACTTGCTCCTGAGGTTTTGTAAGCACTAATCTGCACGAATCAATGCCACTAATAACACGAATGAGATTCAAATTATTAGTGAAAATTAGTGAATTTAATTAGTGAAAATTAGTGATTTATAAAAATATATGAGAATTAAAAAAGGCGATCTCGTTAAAAAAATTGCAGGAAAGGATAAGGGTAAGCAAGGGAAAGTTCTTAGAACTGTTCCTAGCGAGGGAAAAATCGTTGTAGAAAAATTGAATATTGTTAAGAAACATCAGAAAGCTCGCCGAGAAGGTGAACGTGGACAACGAGTAGAAATCGCAGCTCCATTTGATGCATCGAATGCAATGATTGTTTGTCCAGCATGTGGAGCGGCAACTAGAGTGTCCTACGCATTCGTGGGAGATAAAAAGGTTCGCGTATGTAAGAAATGTAGTAAGGAACTCTAAAAGGACTAATAACCCATAACTAATAACAGACAACAAGAACAACTGAATGCATTTTGTTATAAGTAATAAGTTGTTAGTGATAAGTTAAATATATGAAAATAACTCCAGCAAAAGAGAAATATACTAAAGTAGCGGTAGCTGAAATGCAAAAGAAATTCAGTTACAAAAGCGTTATGGCAGTGCCTCGAATTAAAAAAGTTGTCGTGAACGTGGGAATCGGAAAGATTGTCAAAGAAAACGACAAAATCGAGGAAATTGTTAGCGCCTTGACTGCTATTACTGGTCAAAAACCAGTTAAGACGAAGGCTAAGAAAGCTATTTCCGGATTCAAGATTCGCGAAGGAATGGAAATTGGTGTAAAGGTTACCCTTAGAGGAGCAAGAATGTGGCAGTTTATTGACAGGGTGGTAAGCGCAACTCTTCCACGAACCCGAGATTTTCAAGGAATCAATAGAAAAGCAGTTGACACTACCGGTAACCTGAATATGGGTTTGAAGGAACATATGATTTTCCCAGAAATTTCACCGGAAAAAGTACGCCACACATTTGGAATGCAAATCACGGTTTCAACCAATGCGACATCGCAAGCTGAAGGTTTGGAATTATTTAAATTATTAGGATTTCCGCTAAAAAGCGAATAAGTAATTGATACAAGAATTTATATGGCAAAAACATCTACAGAGGCTCGAGCAGAGAAGAAACCCAAGTTTTCAACCAGAATTGTACGCCGTTGCTGGCGATGTGGTCGTAAGCATGGCTACCTTCGTGCCTACGATATCTGCAGAATCTGCTTCAGAGAATTGGCAAGTAAGGGAGAAATTCCAGGAGTAACAAAGAGCAGTTGGTAAAAGATATCACGAATCAACTCGAATATATTTCACTAATAAACACGAATAAGCAAGTGAGACATTGGTGCAATTAGTGAGAAATTAGTGTAAATTAGTGATTTTATATAATATAATTAGGATAAAGAATTAGAATATGTTAGATCCAATAGCAGACATGCTTACAAGAATTCGAAATGCGCAGATGGTAAAACACAAAGAAGTGTCCGTGCCTTTTTCGAAATTGAAACTGTCTATTGCTAAAATTTTAGAGCAACGAAATTTTATCGAGTCAGTTAAAAAGGATGAAGAAGGAACTTTTCCTGTGCTTAAGATTACTTTGAAATACGAAGTAGTTTCAAATACTGAGAAAAATCCTGCCATCAGAGAAATTAAACGAGTAAGTAGACAAGGTCAGCGGATCTATGTGAAAAAGACTGACATCAAGCGAGTGAAAAATGGATATGGTATTTCAATTGTCTCAACTTCGAAAGGAATGATGACTGGTGATAAAGCTCAGAAAATGGGACTTGGTGGAGAAATAATTTGTGAAGTTTGGTAAAAAAATAATTGCAGTCCATAAAGCTTAAAGTCCATAAAGTCCATAAAGAATTGGCTTGATTGACTTGAAGGACTTGAAAGACTTTTGACTAAAATATTATGAGTAGAATCGGAAAAAAACCAGTTGTAATACCTCAAGGAGTTAGCGTAACTTGCGAGAAGAATCTAGTTACAGTTAAAGGTCCAAAAGGAACACTTACTTTTCAGCATCACATGGATGTTTCATTGAAATTTGGTGAAAATGAATTTACAGTTGAAAAAGAAAGCAAGGCAAAGAATGTTCCAGCTATCTGGGGGACTACGGCTCGCGTGATTGAAAACATGATCGAAGGAACAGTTAATGGATTCAAAAAACAATTGGAGCTTAACGGTGTTGGTTTTCGTATGAATATTGCTGGGAAAACAATCACATTAGCACTAGGTTTTTCTCATCCTGTAATTGTTGAAGTTCCTGCAGAATTAGAAGTTGTGATTGAAGGAAACACTATGACAGTATCTGGAATTGACAAGCATTTAGTTGGTCAATTTTCAGCTAATATTAGAGCATTAAAACCTGTTGAACCATATAAGGGCAAAGGATTTAAATATGTCGGAGAACATGTTCGCCGAAAAGAAGGTAAGAAATCAAGCAAATAAATAATAGCAGTCCATAAAGTCCAATGACTTGAAGACTTGAGGGACTTGAAAGACTTTTGACTAAAATATTATGAACAAATCAAGTAACAATAGCGGTCGAATCCAGCGTAAGCGCCGAGTTCGAGCAAAAATTTCAGGATCTGCTGAACGTCCAAGACTTGCTGTGTATAAAAGCCTAAAAAGCATTTATGCTCAAGTGATTGACGATGTAGCTGGAAAAACTCTAGCTAGCGCAAAGCTAACTGAACTTAAAACTGCTAAGAATACTATTGAAGGAGCTAAAGAGGTTGGAAAGTTGGTTGCAAAGAAATGCGCAGCACTCAAGATTTCTTCTGTTACTTATGACCGAGCAGGTTACCGATATCATGGAAAAGTAAAAGCTTTAGCAGAAGGTGCTCGCGAAGGTGGACTACTATTTTAAAACTAACTAATAACTAATAACCAACAACAAACAACTTAAAAAACTCAAGCATGATGTTATCAGTTATAAGTTATGAGTTATAAGTTAAATATATTATGAATAAGAGACCAGGCAAAAAAGGAGCACGCAGAGAAAAACCAGAATTCGAACAGAAGCTTTTGGATTTGGCTCGCGTTACTCGTGTAGTAAAAGGTGGACGAAGATTTCGTTTCCGCGCAACATTAGTAATTGGTGATCGCAAAGGAAAAGTTGGCGTTGGTGTAGCTAAAGGATCAGACGTTTCTGACGCCATCCAAAAAGCTTACAATGATGCAAAGAAGTGCATGATAACCGTCAAATTGTCTGGAAACACTATTCCTCATGATATCAGTATGAAACTTGGAAGCGCAAAGGTACTTTTGAAACCTGCTTCACAAGGACGCGGAGTTATCGCTGGTGGAGCTGTCCGAGCTGTGGTTGATTTGGCTGGAATTCGCGATATCGTTTCAAAATCTTTGGGAACTTCAAATAAATTGAATGTTGCCAGAGTTACAATCGAAGCACTGAAAGCACTGAAAGCACCACGCATTAAAGCATTTGCAGAAGCTGGTACTGTTGAAGTAAAAGAGGTTGTTATAGAAAAATAATTTTTTGTTAATTATAATTAACATTTCTGAAAAATTTACTCGTATACGATTATTATTTGTATATTTGTATATTTGTAGAAGATTTGTAATTTTGTAGGGTTATGCAAATTCATCAACTTACAGTAAAAAAACGCAAGGATAAAAAAACCGTTGGTCGCGGTGGAAAGCGTGGAACATATTCCGGAAAAGGAAACAAGGGTCAGAAAGCTCGATCTGGAGCATCTATTGACCCATTGTTTGAAGGAGGACGTTCTTCTCTTGTAGAACGTTTGAAAAAGGTTCGAGGATTTAAATCTTTGAATGCTAAGAAAACGGTTGTTAAGCTTGAAGCTTTGGAGAAGACTTTCAAAGATGGAGACATTATCTCAATGGAAACATTGCTTAGCTCAAAACTTATTGACAAGGCTGATGCAAAAGATGGTGTAAAAATTCTTACAACTGGAGCTATTACAAAAAAACTTACAATCTCAGCTGAGATTCTTCTTTCAGGAACTGCAAAAGATGCTATAATCAAAGCAGGAGGAACAATTCTAGAATAGCTTTTTAGGCATTAGCTTATTAGCTTTTTAGGAAATTAAGTAACTAATGCAATTTTTATAGCTGAGAAGCTGAAAAGCTAAGAAGCTAAGAAGCTGTTCAATATGTTGGAGAAACTCACACAAATTTTCAAAGTTACTGAACTTCGCAACAAAATCCTCTTTATTCTGGGGATTCTTGTTGTTTTTAGGATAGCTGCTAATGTTCCGCTTCCAGGTGTGGATATGGAACAATTAAGACGATTATTCGAAGGAAATCAATTCCTTGGAATGCTTAACGTTTTCTCTGGCGGAGGGCTTACGAATATTTCAATTGTCATGCTTGGCGTTGGACCATACATCACTGCATCAATCATTATGCAGCTTTTAACCATGATTGTGCCTCGCGTTGAACAGATATATAAGGAAGAAGGAGAGGCTGGTCGTCAGAAGTTCAATATGTGGACAAGATGGCTAACCGTGCCGCTTGCTGCACTTCAAACTTTTTCAATGGTAGCATTGCTTCGCTCGCAAGGAGTTTTACAGGTTACATCAACTTTTGATATCGCGATGATTGTAGTGATTGCAACAGCTGGAACAGTGTTTCTGATGTGGCTTGGAGAACTTATCACGGAAAAGGGAATTGGTAATGGAGTTTCATTGATAATCTTTGCTGGAATAGTAAGCGGACTTCCATCTGGAATTTCTAAATTATTTTTAACTTTCGATTCAACTCAAATTTTCACATACATCGGTTTAATTGCTGTAACTGTTATTACTATTGCAGGCGTTGTAATGGTGACTGAAGGACAGCGCAATATTCCTGTTTCATACGCTAAGCGTATAAGAGGCGATAAGACATATGGTGGCGCTTCATCCCACTTGCCTTTGCGTGTGAATCAAGCAGGTGTTATTCCAATCATTTTTGCCATGTCAATTATGCTTTTCCCTGGAATGATTGCAACTTTTTTAATGAAAGCCAGCAATGCGACAATTGCCAATGGAGCGACTTTTGTTAATAATCTTTTTCAAAACCAAGTATTTTATAGCAGCTTATACTTCATATTGATTGTGCTATTTACTTATTTTTACACGGCTGTTGTTTTTGATCCGGTTAAGATTTCAGAAAATCTTCAAAAACAAGGAGGTTATATCCCAGGAATTAGACCCGGTAAGACTACCGCTGATTATTTGTATAAGATTATGAATCGCATTACATTGACTGGTGCACTTTTCCTTGGATTAATAGCAGTCTTGCCTTTCATTGTGCAAGGTCTATCTGGCATCCAATCTCTCCAAGTTGGTGGTACAAGTATTCTTATTGTTGTTTCTGTAGTCATTGAAACAATCAAACAAATTGAAAGCCAGCTCGTGATGCGAGACTACGAAGGATTCTAAATGCCTCGCTTCGCTCGAATTTCTAATTTCTAATTTTTAATTTTGAATAAAATCTTAATGTTCAAATGTTTTAAGCATTAAAAAATTCGAATTTGATTCGAAATTAAAAAATTCAGAATTTAAAATTTTTTATACAATGAATATTATTATCTTTGGTCCACAAGGTAGCGGTAAGGGAACTCAGGCAGATCTTCTGTCTGAAAAATATAACTTGGAGCACATTGAAACGGGACAGATCTTTCGAGAAATTGGCAGGGAAAATTCTGAGCTTGGAAAGAAAATAAAAGATTTGAATGACAGAAAAGAAATGATTCCTGATGATGTCACTGTTGAAGTTTTGAGAGAAAAATTGAAAGTAGTGCCTATTGATATGGGTATCATTTTGGACAGTGCTCCGCGCACAGCTGGGCAGGTTGAGCCTATTGAGCAGATGTTGGCAGAATTAAGAAGACCGATAGATAAGGCAATATATATATCTTTGCCATATGAAGAATCAATTGCAAGAATCACAAAACGCTATGCTTGCACTGTTTGCTATAGGCATTTCGTGCTAGGTTTGCATATTCATGAAACAGAAGAGCCTTGTCCAACTTGTGGAGGACCAATTATGCAACGAGCTGATGATACACCTGATGGTGTTACAAAAAGACTTAAAACTTTTTATGAAATTACTATCCCTGTTGTTGACGAATATCGCGAAAGGGGAATGCTTATTGAAGTTGACGGAAACCAATCAAAGGAAAAAGTATTTGAAGATATTAATCAAAAATTGTTAAACTGTTAAATAGTCAAATTGTTAGCAATTTAGCAATATAGCAATTCAGCAATTTATAATGAGTATTCATATTAAATCTGAGGCAGAATTAGAAATCATGCGCCGAGCTGGAAAGGCCTTGTCACAGGTTATGCGTGACCTTGAAGTTGCTATACAGCCAGGCGCAAGCACTATGCAGATCGACAAGCTAGCTGAAGAGCTTGTTTTGGCGCATGGAGCGCTGCCAGCTTTCAAGGGTTATGGAGAAAAAAGAAATCCCTTTCCTGCTACTATTTGTGCATCTATTAATGACGAAGTTGTTCATGGCATCCCAAGCGAGGATGTTATTTTGAAAGATGGAGATATTTTCAAGATTGATATCGGACTTAAATTGGATGGATATTTTGCTGATATGGCACGAACCTTTGCAATTGGTGAAATATCACCCGAAGCACAAAAACTTATTGAGGCAACTGAAAAATCTTTTTGGAAAGGCGTGAAAAATCTCAAAGAGGGGGGCAATCTCAGTGAATTTTCCAAGGCTGCTCAGCAAACAGCCGAAGACGCAGGATTTTCAGTAGTGAAAAATTTAGTGGGACATGGCATTGGAAAAAATCTGCATGAAAATCCACAAGTACCAAATTATTTTGAAAAAGGTTATCGAGATATGCTATTGAAAGCGGGTATGACTTTGGCTCTGGAACCCATGGTTAATCAAGGGACACACGAAACCGTTATTGGACCCGATGGTTGGGTTTATTTGACCGCAGACCGAAAACTTTCCGCGCACTATGAAAATACGATTTTGATTACGAAAGACGGCGTAGAGATTTTGACGCAGTAATTTTGCTACCGCAAGGGTTCCACTTTCTTTTTCCGCAAAAACATCCCTAACTTTTCTTTCTAGAAAGGAAAAGTTACAAAAGAAAGTCCCGACCCGTGCTCGTTGCTGTGGCAAGCGCTACGTTCTTCGCTAAAATTTTTACTGCGCCTCTCGGGTCGTCTCGCAAAAATTTTTACACTCATTACTTGCGCTTTGCCTACGCACTTCGCAATGGGCGGATTAGAATGCGGAATGCAAACTCAAACGAGAATGATTTTTCTTTTTTTTACTGTCAAACAAGTTACTTTGGTATTAAGTTTAAAAAAGTTGCAATTATTTTGACGGCGGGGAAAAGAAAAGGCATTCGCGCGAGTGCGATAGTAAATTGTATTTTTAAATAAAAAAACTCCCCGGTTAGCGACGCAGCGCTAGCCGGGGTTGAGTCTTAAAACTTTTCTCGAAGCACTTTCTGGTTTTCTGTTGCTCTTTCTTCCTTAGCCACTTCTTTGTAGCACTTGAAAGAAAATTTGATACCACACATGAATGCAGGTATCATGAGTGTGATAGTGAGACAGGCAAGGCGGAAGTGATTTACGAAGTCCAGTTGCCCGTTCTCATTTAAGGGAGCGGTGTAGAATGCAGCGAAAAACATTACAGCAGCAACAACTACCAGTACCGTGGAACGTTTCATGTGAAACTCCTTAAGTTACTTAGTATTGTACTACATCATATAATAATAGCACAAACTTATGTCAATGTCAATAGATAGTCAAGATAACGCTCAAATAAGCCACATTCTGGGGGTAGATTTTGGCAAGTCCAAGATAGGGTTGGCTATTGCCGATGACGAGACCAAAATGGCCTTTGCTTATGATACTCTTAAAAATGACAAGGAATTTTTGAAAAATTTAAAGGAAATTGTTTCTTGTGAAAACGTAAAAACTGTTGTGATTGGAATGACGCGTCATCAAAAGGATGACGAGAGTGTTAAAGAGAAATTGAATTTCGCAAAGACGATAGAAAATGAACTCGGAATTGAAATTGTTTTTCATGAGGAAATGTTTACGACTAAAATGGCGCAGGCAAATATCAAAATGCGTGGCGGAAGAAATATTGCAGCAAGTGATGATCAAGAAGCAGCTAGAATTATTTTGCAATCATGGCTAGACAGGGCAGCTTTATAGGCTTTAGCTTCTTAGCTATTTAGGAAATGCGATATGACTAAAAGCATATTTAGTTACGTATCATAAAAATTTAAGCTAAGAAGCTAAAAAGCTAATGGTCTAATGCCTATGCAATTGCTCCTTGCTTTTCAATTTTTAGCTATATGATATAATAAATATGCAATATAGAAACATAAACAGTTAAATTAGAAACGATAATGGAAAATCAACCATACTTATCAGTAGTTGTTCCCGCGTATCGAGAGGCTGATCGCATCGGTAGTAATCTTTTGGAAATGGATAAATTCCTTAGCAGTAAGGATTTTTCATATGAGATAATTGTTGTGACTGATGGAAGTCCTGACAATACGGCTGAAGTTGTGAGAAATTACATGGGTCAAATAAAGAATTTACGCATTATAGAAAATCCTGAGAACCATGGTAAGGGCTATGTTGTTCGCCAAGGACTTCTTGAGACAAAGGGGAAATATGTTGTCTTTTTAGATGCTGATGGTTCAACTTCAATTACACACTTGGAGAAATTTCTGCCAGAGTTGGAAAATGGAAATGACGTCATTGTCGGTTCTCGAAAAATCAAGGGAGCTTTTGTTCAAATTCATCAACCGAGATATCGAGAATTTATGGGAGAGGGTGGAAATTGGTTGATTCGAATCGTGCTAGGGCTTTGGACATTCCCAGATACTCAATGCGGATTCAAAATGCTAACTGGAGAGGCTGCGCATGAAATCGCTAAGCGCATGGTAGTAGATCGTTTCGGCTTTGATTTTGAGCTTATTGCATTGGCTTTTGCTCTTGGGTATAAAGTTGAACAAATGCCTGTCAGGTGGCTAAATGAAGAAGGTTCTTCTGTAACACTCACTGGACCAAACGGATTTATTCAAGTTTTGATTGATCTGTTCAAGACCAAGGGACGATTAATGATTGGACAATACGACTTGAAAAAAATAGATAAAAATAACTAGTAATCAGAAACTGGTAACTAGCAAAAGGAAATACATAAACAAAAACAAATTGTGAATATTCTCATCAATGGTTCTAATGAAATTGAGCCAAAAAAGAAAATTGACGCCAAAGCTGCTTCAGAGTTAAGGCAAGACCTTGTTTCTGGAGATTGGGTGGTTATTGCCACTGGACGCGCTAAGCGCCCGGATGAGTTTGGAAATTTTCAAAGATCGCATGACGATAAAGGAATAGCAACATGTTTATTCGAGGATCCTGTGGCTAGCGGGCAAGAGCCAGACGTTTTGATTTATGAACGTCCGAATGATGATTGGTCGCTTAGAGTTTTTCCAAATAAATACCCAGCTTTTTCCAATGGAAAATCGCGCAATGTTGGAGAAGGACCATATACTGCCGTGACAGGACACGGGTTTCATGAGATTGTCGTTACACGTGATCATTTCAGGCATTTGGCAGTCATGGATATTATGGAGGTAGCAGAGGTCTTTGATGCGTATCAGGAGCGCTTTCTAGCCTTGATGAATAAGAAGGATGTGAATTATATTGCAATTTTCCATAATCATGGGAAAGAAGTGGGGGCCTCAATACCTCATCCACATTCTCAAATCATGGCAATTCCAGTAGTTTCTCCTTACGTCCAACTTGAGCTAGATGGAGCGTCCAAATTTCACAAAAGTAATCGGCATTGTGTTTTTTGCACTATGGCTGAATATGAAAGCGAGTCTGAAAAAAGAGTTGTTTTTGAAAATGAAGAATTTATTGCATATTGTCCGTTTGCATCCCGAGCCGCCTTTGAAGTTCATGTTATGCCTAAAAAACATAGTCCCTATTTTGAAAGGATAACCGATGCCCAAAAAATAAAATTAGCTGAGGTTTTTTCTAAGGCATTAGGGGCTATATATAAAGCATTGAATGATCCGCCATACAATTTTTATATTCATAGCGCCCCGTGTGATGGAAAAGATTATCCGCATTTTCATTGGCACATTGAAATTTTGCCGCACACTTCAACTTGGGCAGGATTCGAATTGGATACTGGAATTGAAATTTCCACGATTCAGCCTGAAGTGGCAGCGGAATATTTAAGAAAACAATTTTAAATAACTTTTTATTTACAATATAAATATATGCTCGAAAAAATGCACAATTGGATCTACTTTCATTATGGGGTTAGTATTGCTACGAAAACCCTAGCATATCTGATTGCTTTGATTGCTAGCTTGCTATTCCTGCTGTTTTCTCTTTTGGCAAACGGTAGCTTTAAGAGCTCAGTACCTTCTTCATTGCCTAAAGGTGCGGTTGTTCCGGCTGGACCTGCTGGAGCAGGCATGCCAATTCCACGATAATATTATTACAAAAGTAGCACTTATTTTATGCATGATTTGATTATAAATTTATTTGTTGGCTTCCCTAAGGAGCTGGCTACTTTCTTGATTGCCTTTATTCCTGTAACGGAATTGAGGGCTTCTATTCCGTTGGCCGTGAAAGTTTATAATCTTACACCTTTTTCAGCCTGGCTATATTCGGTAGCGGGCACTTTTTTTGTGATGGCAATGATTGTTTTTCTCTTGGATCCTATTGCGAAACTGCTATCAAAATATATTCCAATTTTTGAAAGATTTTTTACTTGGCTTTTCGAACATACCAGAAAAAGAGCTAATGATAAAATGGAAAAATATGGAGAGTGGGCGATTTTTATTTTAGCTGCAACGCCAATCCCACTTTTAGGCGGACTAACTGGAGCTTTGGCTGCTTTTGTTTTTGATGTGCCTCTTAAGAAATCACTCCCATTATTGCTGGTTGGAACAATGGTGGCTGGTGGAATTGTGCTTGGCGTAACTTTATATTTTTAAAACTATATGAAATTGATTGTTGGAAATCTGAAAATGAATTTGCTTTCAACTGCTGAACGTGATAGATATTTTGAATCCTTTAAGAAAGAATTGAAAGATTCAAAAGTTGGCAATGTTCAAATAGTTCTCTGTGTCCCATCAATCCATCTGGAATCTTTTACGAAAAAAATAAAATCTAAATCAGTTGAAATTGGGTCGCAGAATATTTTCTGGGAAGAAAAAGGTTCTTATACTGGAGAAATTTCAGCACCAATGGTTGCAAGTTTAGGAGCTCAATATTCCATAATTGGTCACAGTGAGCGTAGACGTTATTTTGGCGAAACAAGCGCTCAAGCGAACATGAAAATTAAAGTTGCTCTTAAGAATAAACTTACACCAATTTATTGTGTAGGAGAAACAAAGGAAGAAAAAGAAAATGGAGACGCGGCACAAGTGATTATTCAACAGATTTCCGAAGCTTTTGCCGGAATATCTTCGACTCAAGCGTCAAAGATAGTTATTGCTTATGAGCCTGTTTGGTCTGTTGGTAGTGATATAGTTCCTTCTAGCGATGAAATTTTGGAAATTAAGATTCTACTCAAAAAGATTTTTGTAGAATTGTATGGTTTGCCAGTTGCTGAAAAAATCAGTGTTTTATATGGCGGAAGTGTTAAATCTGAACTGATAAATCAGGTATGCATCGAACCAGGAATGGATGGCGTTTTGGTTGGACGCGAAAGTTTGGTGCCGCGAGATTTTTTCAAAATAGTTAAGATAATAAATAAAAATTAATATCTACGAAATACGAAAAATACGAATGTGCTAATGTGAAATAGATTTTGTTTTGTTATGTGCAAATAATAATATCACATTTGTACATTCGTAAAAATTCGTAATTCGTAGATAAATATATATGATCACTTCAGTAAAAGAAATTTTAACCAAAGCCAAAGAGGGTGGATATGCAGTTGGAGCGTTCAACACTACCAACATGGAAACCACTAGAGCTATTATCGAAGCTGCTCAGCAGCTGCGAAGTCCAGTGATAATTCAAATCACTGAAAAGACTATGGAATATGCTGGTGGTCGTCAGATTTTCAATATTGTGAAAAATATGGCGGAAATGTATGCGCCAGAAATTCCAATTGGAATTCATCTTGATCATGGCAAAAGTTTTGATATTTGCAAAAGGTGCGTAGAAATCGGATTTAATTCTGTGATGATCGATGGAAGCAGGAAAAACCTAAAAGATAATATTTCTATAACGAAGAACGTGGTGGATTATGCACACTCAGAAGGTATTGATGTGCAAGGTGAACTTGGAAGTGTTCCGTACATTGGAGAAATGGAAGCAGGCGAGGTTGATTGGGATAATTATATGACGCTGCCAAAAGAAGCTGCTGAATTTGTGGAAGAAACAGGCATTGATACTTTAGCAGTTGCTATTGGAAACGCTCATGGCTTCGTGAAAGAACGCAGCGTTCCGGACTATGACAGACTTGTTAGGATTGTGGATAATGTTTCTGTTCCAATAGTTCTTCATGGTGCGTCAGACTGGGAAAAGGATCGAATCGATGAAGTTGTATCTAGAGGCGTAAGTTGTTTTAATGTTGATACTGCTACGCGCGTAGCATTTATTAATAGTATAATCAAGACTGTGAAAAGTCAGAACGAAGTTTCATTTGATATCCGTAAGATTCTAGGAGATGCTCAGGAGGAAGTGAAAAAGACCGTAATGAAAAAGATGGAAGATTTTTGCAGCAGTGGCAAATGCGTTGTGACAAATGATATACAAGTTGAGGTTGATAGGATTTCCGCTGAAATTGGAGAAGAATAAATTATCCGGACTAGTTTGCGAATTATATTCGAATTAAATCCTAATTCGCGTGTAAATTGAATTTTTGTTCGGATATAATTAGGATAATAAATTCGGATATGTGTCTTACTATTCCAAAAAAAGTTATAGAAATAAAAGAGAATTTTATTGTTGTTGAAGATCACAATGGCGATAGACAAGAACTCAAAACCCTGATAAAATCACTCAAAGTGGGTGACTTTGTTTTGGTGCAGCAAAATATTATTTTTGAAAAGCAAGACAAGGAAATTTCACAGGAGATCTTTGACATGATTAACACTAAGGGGGAATAGCATGAAAAATATCAAATTCACTAATGATGGCTATGACGCCCTTGCTAGGGTGGTTTTAAGTTGCTATCCGGTTCATCAGGAGTTGAACATTCAGGCAATGCAGTATTTAAAAAAAGCCGTAACTAGAATAATTGAATTTGACTGCGAGACTTTAATGGAAAAACTGCCAGCTCTTAAAGTGTCCATTTTGGAATTCGCGAAAGAAAAAAAATATCGCGAAATATCCAAAGACGTAATTGTTGAATTCTTTGCTGGTGGTATGCATTATGAAAAAATACTTCTCGATTTTGAGGAGTATAAGTTGCACATTGCACCTGGAAGCTTATTTAGTCTCATGACTATGTTTGCGCATCTTGCAGTCCCAGTTGAATTGATGGGATATGAGGTTGACGGTTATGTTGGTAGATACAAGAAGGGCCAATTTGATTTTCCAGTACAAGGTTTGGTTGCAACGAACAAGGATAAGATGTCTCTCAAGGATATTAGTTTTGAAAATCCTAAAACAGTACTCGTGCATTTTGCCATGATAATAGACATTAACCCGTCGACTGAAAAATTAGCTCAAATACGGGCCATGCAAGAGTCTGCAGAAATGTTTTTTCGCGGTTGTGTGTTATTGCAATCACGAGGCGGAGCAAATTATAATCGTTTTCCTTCTGATTGTAGGAAGAAAACTGAAAAAGCATTGGAGAACATCTCATTGCAATAGCAGGAATCGAAAGATTCCTGTTTTTTTATATTTGAAAAATATGCTATAATTTGTGGTATATGGAAAATCAAAATATAAAAATAAAAATTCAATCGGTAGATTTGAATTCAACTGCGGAAAAGGCAATCAAAGAAAAGGTTTTGCAAGCTGAAGAAATAAAAAAACCCAAGATCGCTATTGTATCGCTGACATCCTGTGAGGGATGTCAATTTGCATTACTTGATTTAGGTGAAAAGTTTATTGGAGCTATGGGTGGAGTTGAAATGGTTGATTTCAGATTATTAGAAGATCTGGAAGATGATGGAGGAAAATTGGATGTAGCTTTTGTAGAGGGAAATCCGATGACTGCGGCAAACAAGAAAACACTACTTGAGCTTCGAAAAAGAAGCAAAATCTTGGTTGTACTTGGTAATTGCGCAGCTATGGGAGGAATTCCCGAAATTAGGAATTATCACAAAAAAAAGCAGACCGTAAAACATGTTTATAAATACATTCAGGGGATTGAGATCGAGGAGGTTCAAGAGGTGGATAAATTTGTGGATGTAGATTTTACGTTGCCAGGCTGCCCTATAACAGGTGAAGAATTTTTGGAATATCTGCCAATGCTTTTGGAGAGTGCAATGACAGGAAAAACATTGCCTGAGATTGTGGATAAGCCGGTTTGTGTGGAATGTAAACAAAATGGTAACCGTTGTCTTTTGCTCGACAAAAAGCCATGTTTCGGACCTATGATTTTAGGAGGATGCAATTCAGTTTGCACGAATTCAGGGATGGGCTGCCAGGGCTGCAGAGGTCTTCGTCCGACTGGAAATGTGAAAGCTATGAAGGCAACACTTAAAACCATGATAAGTGACGAAGAATTTGAAAATACAACTGAGATTTATGGACTTAGAGATGATATTGAAGAATGGGAATCAAATTATGACAGTAATCAGTAACTCGTAACTGGTAACTAGTAAAATGAATGTTTCAATTAAAAATTTTTATGATCTAGATGCTTGGAAGAAGGGTCATACGCTAGTTTTGGAAATTTATAAAATTACGTCTGATTTTCCAAGAGAAGAAGCATATGGGATCACGAGCCAGCTAAGAAGAGCATCAAGTTCCATAACTGCCAATATCGCGGAAGGTTTTGCTAGGTATCATTTTAAAGACAAGATAAAATTCTATTATAATTCAAGAGGATCAGCTGCAGAAGTTCATAATTTTTTATTATTAGCTAAAGATTTGGGATATATAGATTTGGATACATGTGATACTTTGTGCAAAAAAGCCAGCGAAATTGGAAAATTGATAAATGGCTTAATAAGATCAACAGAACAGCAAATTAATAATTACTAATCTGCTATTGCTAGTTACTGATTACTAGTTACAAGTTACTATTTTTATGAACATAAAAATAAATCACATTGCAAAAATAGAAGGTCATACCGGTTTTATGGCTAGCGTCCTTCAGGGTGATGTTAAAAGTGCTAAATTTGAAGTGCAAGAAGGCGTGCGCTTGATTGAGGGAATCTTGATTGGTCGGCATTATAAAGACATGCCAATCATTGCTCAGCGCATTTGCGGAATCTGTCCCGTGGTCCACAATCTGACATCAATCAAGGCAATTGAGAATGCGATGAAGGTTGAAGTCAGTGAAGAAACAAAAAAGCTTAGGCAAGTGATGGAGCATGCCCAATTTATTCATTCTCATGCGTTGCATCTGTTTTTTCTTTCACTAGCTGATTTCTTGGATATTGAAAATGATTTGGACCTCATCAAGGAATATCCGGAAGAAACTAAAAAAGCTATCAAGATTCGAGAATTTGGCATGGAAATGATAAAGCTTATCGGAGGGCGCGTCGTGCATCCAATGAGAAATGAAATTGGAGGATTCAAAAAGGCACCGACATTGGAAGAAATACAAAAGCTTATTTCAATGGGAGAGGAAATTATGCCTATCGTTTTGGAATTGGCTGCATTTTTTGCAACTATCAAGACCCCGAATTTTTCTCGTCCTACGGAATATATCAGTATGCATAAAAGCGGCGAATATGCGATTTATGATGGAGACATCATGTCCAATAAGGGCTTGAATATAAGC
>LBTS01000008.1 GCA_000992165.1 Candidatus Moranbacteria bacterium GW2011_GWC2_37_8
ACTTTCCCTACTATATATAGTTGAGTAGTAGAAAATTAATAACAAAAAGGTAGTATTTAAATGCCCACCCTTTTATTTAATGTACTTATCCATAAAAGACGACTGGCAGCAAATTTTGGAAAATTGGGACAGAATTGATGTCAGATTACAGCGCGCAAGTGCTTTGTTAAAGCAAATTTAAGAGAAATAATAAATTACGATAGTGTTACGATATTAAATTAATTAATTTCAAATAAAAAAATAGCCAAACAAGTTCTGTTTGGCTATAAATAATACATACCACATTTAAGAATTAAGTATGAGAATCATGGCGATTTCAGGACATTGAGGATCAAGTGGACTTCCAATATTTTTTGGACACTTTTTGCAATCACTCCAAATTTTCATTGGAAATAAATTCTTTTGGGTTTCGCAAAATCCAAGCTTCGCAAAAAATTCCCGCGCTCCGGTTAGGCAAAAAATTGCATGATATCCCCTGCTTTGAATATCCACAATCAGTGATTGCACCAACTGGATGCCAATTCCTTTTCCGCGCGTTCCAGATTTGAGCACCACAGAAACAATTTCACACCATCTTCCGGGCCAGCATTTAAAACCAGCACATCCGATGATTTTCCCGTTGCAAACTGCAACTTGATAGTTATCCAAAAGCATTAGCAACTGCCAATAACTTTTACGTAAAACTGTTCCATTAATATTACACTCATTGTTGATTAAAAAATGCAAAGCCGCGATTTCATGGATACGAATTTTCCTGATTGTGATGTTCATTTTTATTCTCCTTTTATTTGATTTAACAGCGCCAATGTCAAAATCCGATAACTTCTATTTTTGGATATTGCTGATAAAAAATTTTCTTATTATCGACATTACCCAGCTCCGTCAAAACACACACCCTGTCAAAACCAAGTAATCCCTCAAGCACAAAGAGGTCGCCATTAATGTGACACAAAACTGACCCAATGTTCCTAACTGGAATTACAACTTCTGCGTTAATATTTTTTTCTTGAAGCAAGTCTTGGATTTGCAATTGATTTATTTCCAAAACATCACGAGCAATCTGGCGCTCTTCAAAAGAAGCTGTTTCCCTGCCATATGGTCCGAATTTAATCTCAAACCCATGCTTTTCGAATGCTTCGTTAATCTGTGTTCCCCCAAATTTTTCAGCTAATTGCTGCAGCCACGAAATAACATAGTTGTTTTCAATCAAGTTACCAGAAATTTTAACCAAAACATTTTCTTTTGCCATGATAATTCTCCTTTTTTGATTTAGTTTTTAAACAACAAAAAACGACCCCCCCCTGAGATCGTTTGAAAATGTTTTTGAAATTCTAAAAAGATTTAGCAGAAAACAACACTATCAAGCGACCTCATGGCTGATGAGTTTCTGCGTCGAATAATAATGATGCTAATTGGTTTGTTCATAATAATATTATTAAAGCATATACGATAAATGTGTCAAGTTTATGTAAAAACATGTGTTTTATAAAACACAAAAAACGCTTTATTCAAGCGTTTTTTGACATATTTTGCACGGGGCTATGGATACGACTAGCAGCAAATTTTGGAAAATTGGGATAGGATTGATGTTAGATTACAGCGCACAATGGCACCACTATACAATTAAAAATTTAATTGTATAAATTTTTATTAGCTTTTCGAACCCATTATCTTCCATAAATCCTGGCTTTATTTGTAAAGGCAGATACTTGATTCGTTTTTTTCCCAGGAAAAACTTCCACCTTGAGTTTCCCGCCTTCTATCATTTGCACCAAAGCAACTCCTTGCACAAAATCTGAATTTATCCCTGAAACACCAGTAGTTTTTTCCATCATCATCCACCCTTGTTTTGTGTCCTTGTTTATATATGAATATTGAACAAGCTCGTATTTCACCAACCCAGCAGAAACATCGATTGTCGCCGGATCAGGCCCATTTCCATTAATTCCAAATTGTTTGGCGACCCCCAAAAAATTACCGATAGAAAATCGGATTTGTGAGGGATCCAAAAAATCAGGAACGAGCGCCAAATGACCATCCCAATATCTATCCTGACTAACGCCTTTATATCCATTGGTATCTTCAGCAAACCAATTTCCAATTGCCTTATCTTTTATATCATAATTAATTATTCCAGCTCTTGGTTCGACTGTTCTGGGATTTTTCGAAAGAAGAATGCTTTTTGCCGGATCCTTGAAATATTTAAAGGGATCATCGGTGTGAATTTTCCATGGTTCGCCTCTATAACTTTCTGAATTGATAAATCCGAGCCTAATATCATTATTATATACTCCGAAATCCAGTGTCTGGCCGCCGATTCGTCCAAGCAATTGGCCTTCTTTGATAGGAATACGACCGGAAAAATATTGCCCTCCGACTTTATCTAATTTCTCTTTGATGTCAGGAGAAAGGGAGGTAATCAAATCAAAATAACTATAGAGAGTGCACGTATGTTCGATATCCAGGCGATATTCAACAGCCCTGGGTTGATTGTGATTTTGATCCCCCACAACCATATTCCTCGTGCCAATCTGGACAATTGTTCCATCGGCTATCGCGCGCACTTCATAAGCATCTCGCGGAGAATTAAAAACCGTCGGCGAAAAATAGCTGTGATCAATCGGAGTAACATGAGCATCAGCCAGCATTCCATAAGGAAGATAGACCGAAAAGTCTTCGGGCTTCATCGGAAGAGTCCCGAATTGAACAACTCCCTGACCCTGACACTCCCCTCGACTCCAGACAAAATTTAAATCGTCGTATTTACCTTCAATATATTGTGATTTTTTTTCTTCTTTTTGAACGAAATCACCACTTGGAATTGCGAAGCCAGTTTGTCCAGTGCCGTCCGATATTGTCGAATTCAATTGAACGGGATCAATTTTTTGATTGCTCCTTACTAAAACAATAGCTAAAATCAAAATTATGACAACTGTCCCAATCCACAAAAAATTTTTCATAAATATTTTTTAATCAAAATTATATTCACATCATACCACAATTCTCATCTTCTTCACCCATACAAAAACAATCCTGGATGCTCTGGATTGTTTTATTTGCACAAGACTATACCTGTCCACCTCTGGCGGGGATACGACTGGCAGCAAATTTTGGAAAATTGGGACCGAATTGATGTCAGATTACAGTGTGCAAGCGCTCTATTAAAGCAAGTTTAGTAATTTTAAAAGAGGTGTAACCGTAGCTACACCTCTCATTTCATTTTTCACACCGATTAATATAGTCCCGGACTTCAGATCATAGCGTGCTTGCTTGACCAGGCGAAATAGTTATCTGATGCGAGAACCCTTCACTTGCCGGATTATTCGATCTGTCGGGTTCGTTCTGTTCGAGCAATTCCGACTCGTATATCTGCTGACCAACAATCATTTGCAACCACTGCTTATGAAAGAGCCGAAACTGAATGATGCACTCAGCAGCCTGATCAAGTGTGACATACTCACCGAGCCGAATGAGCTCGCGGATTTTGTCAGGCGAGATATTTTTCGCCTTAGCCAGGCCTAATCCGTTCGGGATGTACATATGAGTCAACGCTCCTTCATTAGGGGCTGTTTGTTGCCGAAGTACGACAACGTGATCAATAAGATCCCGCATCTGATCTTCGCCCAAAACTGCAAATCCTTTTCGCGCAGTTTCTTCAATTTCTACGAGCAACTTGATTGCTCCTTCAGTCAATTGTTCCATGATTGAACCTCCTTTTTTTCTAGATTAGATAATTTTTTTTGCCAAAACTTTACAACAATGCGTGCAGTTATTTCAGACAAAGAATTTTTGTAATCTGAAAATATTTCCTCTCTAGAAATCCAGCGCGCATCTAATATTTCAGCTGCTGACGAAATATCTCCCTCCACATTTCCAAAACAACAGACAACTTTAATTCTTTTTCCATGCGGATTTAATCCGAAAAACTTATAGAAATAAACTAACCATCCGACCAACTCACTCCTGGTCAATTCCTCGCCCAGCTCTCTTATTATATGCAAGCACCAAGATCTTCATCCTCATTTCTTTTTCCACTAGGTAAAATCAAAAAAAACTCTCTTCTTCACAAGCAAAATTTTTCCATCTTTCATAGAAATTACATTTGCAACTTCATATAGATAGTCCATTAGATCCCCTATTGGAAAGAAATATTGTCAAAAAACTTAGTTATTAATTTAATCATTTAATACTGATAAAAGCAAGGCGAAGTTTCATAAAACGCAAAAAACGCTTTCTACAAGCGTTTTTTGACAAATTTTGCACGGGGCTATGGATACGACTAGCAGCAAATTTTGGAAAATTGGGACAGAATTGATGTCAGATTAGCGCGCGCAAGCGCTTTATTAAGGCAAATTTAAAATAAATCTATGAATTAATAATTTTTACCATTAGAAGGCATGGGTTTTCCTCATTCCATATTTTTTTATATACATCAACAGGAACAAAACCATGCTTTAGATAAAAATTTCTTGTTTGATTATACGGCTCATAATCAGCTGACTCATCCAATGTCTTCACGGCTAACAACTTAACATTGTCAGATATGAGTTTTTTACATGCTGTCTCTATCAACTGTGAACCAACACCGCTTCGATGTTGTTCTTTTAATACACCAAAAACATAAACTTCAGAAGTGAATTCATTATTACTTTTTATCGAAATAAAACCTACTGGATTTTCATCAATAAAATACGCCCACACCGCAGTATCCACAATGCCAGCAACATAATCCTTCCTACCTTGCTCATCAAACCATTCTGGCAATTCCTCAACAATGCTTTTGCAGATTTTAATTTTATCTTCAGTGGATTCAATATTTTTAATATTCATATAAGAAAATTATTATTTATTTAATTTTATCATTTTCATAATTCATATTAAGAATTGATTATACTTATCAATTCTGCGACCTCCTCATCTTTGCTCCAAATTATTTCAGACTCTCTAAAAATTTCTTTTTGAAATTCATCGTTTTTCTCCACGGCAATTTTGCGAAGTCTCTCTATTGAGCGAATAACTATATTAATTTCTTTTTCTTCAAATCGATAAACATATTCTCCAGTGGTGTATTTTTCTTCAATTTCTAATGGGAGAAAAAACAAGATATCAATATCCGAATCTGCTCGATTTATTCCCTTTGCCACTGAGCCATAAAAAATAACAGCGCTAAGATATTCTTTAATATTTTGATACCATAGTTCTTTATCTAATTCAAATTCGATAAATTTTTTTACCAATTCAACTGCTTGTTTTTTAGTTATACATTTCTCATTATTCATAAATTTATCATAACACAAAAAACGCTTTAGTAAAGCGTTTTTTGACTATTTGCACACCGTTCCGGTCTAGTACCTCAGTTTAGGCAAGCTTTAAGGGAAATTTGGACTTTTGGAAGGTATTCGGGTCTTTGTGAATGAGACAAATGAGACAGTTTTGGACGGTTTGCAATAACTTGACTTATTTGACTTTTATTGTTTAATATGTGATACCATTCAACCCACGAGTGCTACCCTCTGGTCATATCTTTATCGACTTATACTGAAACCTAAAGGATACAGTAGCAAAAAATCTTATAAGAAATTTAAACAACTTTGGTAGCAATATTTCGATAATCCAGAGCGATAAAATAACATAAACGATCGTTAGGAAATTATTTTTAAATACCGTGATAATAACAACTGGCTTGTAGCTTTTGTACATAAAAAATAAATACAGAAAAGCATGCATAACCGAATAAAATATAATTGGCCAATAATCAGCCTCATAACTTAGGAACTTCATTTTTTTAGCCTTCTTAGTTTCCTCTTTTGCTTCGATATTCTCAATTCTTGATTTTATAATTGTGCCATTAAGGGTTTCTGTTTCAAAGAAAGGAGCATACGAATATCTATCACCAGATATTAAATAAAATAAAAAATAAAATACCTTAGAAAAACCCTCGAATATCCAATTCATGAACATTCTCCAGAAAAACATCCTGAATCTCAAGAATAAACCTTTTAATGGTTTTGTTGACTTCATATGGTCACTATAAACCTCAGCGACAAGTTCATCTGCAGATATTTTTTTATTTTTTCTATATAATTCTCCCGTTACGATATCAAAAGAATAATCATCATAATTGCTGATATCAACAGGATCAGTAAGTTTATTTTTTGATCGTATAGTTATACCTTCTCCATCTCTAGAAATTTTTCCATATGTAGCATGACTTATTACTTTCCTTTTGCTAGATTCCAATTCACTATCTGAAAGATAGAATGAAATCTGGATTACATGATCATTTTTATTAGGATTAAAAACTTTTCTTGCACTAACACCTATACTGCCATCTGTATACGGGGTCACATCGTTAAATCCAAATTTGACCAAGTCAAACTTACCAACAAATTTATCTTTTAGTATATTATCCATTGAGATTTTCATTTATTATTTGATTAAAACTATAGAACCAATACTCGATAACATTCTCAGCCACCTCCATGGTCTCATATAATGCAACTATATTTATAATTGATTTGTCTTGCAGATATAACTCCTGATTAAGGGATTCTGGAAACCTAAACTCTTCAGCTGAATTATCAAGCTCACAAACATCCCCTATTATATTATCCATGAGATCTATTGTCTCGTTTTCTATTTCTTCCAGTGCAAGCAGTTTTGGCTTTAGCTTTTTCCATATCTCATTCAAATTATGTCCTCCAATAACATTACGCTCACCGCTGACTATATAACTATTTGTAGCCCACACCTGCTTTAATCCCAATTCTATAGCGTGACGATAAGAATAAAACATAGGATAAATAGAGATATCCAAATTCCTTCTTTCACTTATAACCTTTTCAGCTAACGTTTTGGCTGCAAAAAAATACCCTCGGCAATAATCACCATAACTATATGGTCCTCCATTTTTTCCAACACAAGCATTAAAATAAGCCGTTTGATCTTCACGCTTAAACAAGTCGCCCTTGCTGTATTTCAATTTTTCAGATTTCATTTATTTTCTTTTATCAAATTAGCACCTTTCTTTCCAGTCTTTATCAGCAAAACCAAATCATCCTCGTTTTCAATTGCCTTCAGCTTCCCACTCAAAAATCCCATGCGGTAGTATATGCCTTCGGACATCAATCTCCAATTAGTATCAAACAGTATCTTATCTATTAATTTTCTCAAACCATGCTTGCTGTCATATTCAACCCGATCAGATTTTGCATCGCGAGCGGTAAATGGAACAATCATATCTTTTCCAATCTCAGGATTCAATAACTCTAATTTTATATATTCATTTTTTTCCAATTGTTTTGCAAGAGTATTCTCAAGATCAACAATGGTAAGTCGTTTCAAGTTTTTCAATTGGTCATATACTTCTTTTTGAGATTCCTTTTCCTTCTCTTTTTCAATAATCTTACCCAATTCATCCATATTTCTACGGTAGTCTAAATATTCATAACCCTCCTTGTCTGAAATACAAAATCTTTCTTTATCTTTTTCAAAATTCTCATCAACAAGCTCTTCCGTTTTTTTAATGCCTATATCCAGCGTATCATTCCCTTCATTGCCACACACTAAACATTTCATACGCATAGTTATAATGTCCCCTTTTCGTGTATCCGTGACTTCATTTTTTCCTCCACATTTTTTACATTTTTCATTGGAAGAAACATGCTCTTCTCCGTCATCATAAATTCCCCTTCCCTTTCTGCAATTAGGACATCTGAATAAAAAAAGAACTCGATCAACATCAAGTCCTGTCATCAAATTTCTCATTGTTAATTCCATTCGTGAACCGCAAACACACCTCACATTCTCAGGCTCAACTGCATTTACAAGTTTTTCGTCTCGTTCCTTGTCTTTATCCATCCATTTTATAATTTTTTCTGCCTTTTTTGAATAACGCTCACCCTTAATAAAGTACAGTGAAACATCATTAAGATATTTTCTAAAGCCAACCTCTTCATCCTTTAATAATTCCTTGTCTTTATATTTTGCAAAATCAACTTCTGAAATATTTTTCTCCATTCTTCGACATTCTTCCACGGTAAATTTATCGTAAAGATTATTATAATATTCTTTGCTTTTTAAAAATTTTTCATCCATTTTACTATTGAAGTTGATATGCTGGATTATTAAAAGCAACGTGAAACGGTCCGCTCCGTCCTACGCATACATTCGTAATAGGGTTAACAACAAAGCATTCGATCCAGTGAACTCCCGTATACATGGTTCTTTCCCATTGCGACGAATTTCCTTTGAATATTTGACCTCTAAGGCCACCCTCTAATTTTGCATGATTTCCAGTATTAACCACTTGCCAATAAATTTCATAACGAGGATCAATATTATGAGCAACCGAGAATTTTAGCCAATGGAATAGCGGTAGTTTTGCCCCAGAAGAAAAATCTCCTCTATAATACCTATTCATTATTTTACAATCTGGTTTGCCAAAATAAAGCTCTGCCCTTAAATTTACTTTCTTACATTGTAGACTTTCTTTCAAGCCAACTTCAGCAAGTTCTTGTTTATGAGAATGATCCTTAATCTCCAACCCGTCAGGAAATTTCAAACTAAGCTCCTTCGATTCTTCTTCAGGCAAGACAAACCCGTCACCAAAAACTTCCTGCCATTTTTTCAAACTCTGTTCTTCATCTTCTCCATCATATGCTTCATTTACTTTGGAAGAATACAGGGCAATCATATTTCTAAAGTTTGCATATTTATCCTGATCCCAATGTCTATTAAAATCCTCATCAGCGAGTGAAGGGTTATTAACTATTGGCATATTTTCATTGGCTTGGAGATATTCATTCAAACGATTCAATAAGTTTTTCAGTGTAGTAGGGATATCTGCATACAACTTTTCAGCGTCATCAAACGCAAGAACTTGATTACCCAAAAGGGTTGTAAGTAAAACCGATTTGGCAGAAAATGTGGTCTTAATATCTCGCAAATATTTTATAAGCTTTACAGTTTCTACGAGATTACCTTTCGTGATGTTGTTTTTCTGAACAAACCACTCCGCATATCCATCCGCGTCTGTCTTCTCAAAAACGTTTCCATTTTTATCCATTATTTTATAGCCACCGTCCTTATAGATACAAGGAACTACATCCATATGAAAATCGCTTGCATAATCCAGGGTTACACATCTGCTTTTACCTCTCTTGTCTACAATATCCTCGTATCTCTTTGAATCTTTAAATGCTTTATGTAAAGCCTCAAGATAATTTTTTGGTTCAAAACCTTCGACTTCTTTCATTTCCACAAGCATATCTACATCAAATTCCTTATTGCCATTGGGTTTAATTATCGTCTTCTGTCGAAAGGATCCTTGTGGTGAAATGTTAACGATCTTATTTTTGAAAAATTCATTATTTTCCAAAAATTCTGTAATTATTCGAATACCGTCAGTTGCAGTATTAAAACGATCTGGATTAAGATTGACCTCATCAGTAACAAATGTCTTAAATAGCTTTTCAAATTTCATGCATTTATTTTAAAAATTTTTTATAGTTTATGGGATGGCTCAAAAGGTTCCGATTTGGTATCAAAAAAATGTCTAATACTTGGCAATGCTTTTCTGGCTTCAAAATCACCCATCCCTTTAAGCGAACTTATTTCCTTCACAAGATCTATTTTATATTTCCCATTAGACACAACCGGATTAACCCTAAAGACATTTTCATGTCCAGCCAGCCATTGCGCTGTTCCCAAAGAAAATGAAGATTGACCAGCCATCATAGCGTCAACAATTTTTAAACTCCAATATCCCAATCCTAGTGCCAACTTTCTAGCTGCTTTGATTTTTAACGGCTCCTGAGTACAACCGATACTTAAAATCTTAAATTCCCCCTTTTGCCATCCAAGTGGCCCAAGTGCTTCAACGACTGCAACTCCCATTGGATTGTTTGCCCAAACTCCACCATCAATCAATGGTAATCCAGCAGCAGATCTATGAGTAGGAAAATATGTAGGTGCGGCAGAAGTTGCAAGGGCTACATCAACCATTTTAACTTTATAATCTCTTTCAAAACGAGGGTTGTGAGCAGTTTTATAAACATAAACTTCTCCGTTTTCAAGATTAAGACTAGGAATAACCAATCTGCAACAACTATCTCCCAATTTCTTGTCTCCAAATTTAGTTTCTAGTGCTTTTTTTAGTGCGGCATTATCATACTTTGATATTCCTAAATGTCTAAAAAAACGTAGCAGTTTAGTGCCCTTGAAAATATTTGGACCGTCTTTTTCATAAAATTCAAGAATTTCTTTGGAACTTATACCAGCACCTAATGCCAATGCAATAATTCCACCAGTTGATGTTCCAACAATTAGATCGAAATGTTCACAAATTTTTCCTCCAACAGACTCCTCAATTGAAGTTAAAAAAGATGCTGGAAACACTCCTTTTATTCCACCACCATCGATTGATAAAATTTTGTATAGTTTATCTTCCATTATATCTTTGGTTTTTTTATTACATCAATCACCTGCCCACTAACAACATACGTATCAATCTCATCCATTCCAATGTGAATTGGCGGATAATTCTTGGTGGATTCAGAAGCAAGAACTATCTGCTGATTATCCTCATCCAGATAAAACTTTTTAATGTTGGCCAATCCATCAATAATAGACAAGACATAATCACCATTTTCTGGAATTTTTTTTGTCCCATCAACAATAACATAGTCACCAGGTTCAACACTCTTCTTAAGCTTTCCTATTCGTGCATTGTTCATTGAATATCCATCAGTTTGAATTGCAAACATTCCCTCCCTGTAAGAAACGAGCGTGCTTGAAACTCGTATATGACCTTGAACATATTCATCCTCAGCAAGTTTCATTGCTGGACCGCAATCAGCAGATCCAAGTATTGGAATGGAAATAATCCCAGCACCTTTCGAAAGACCTCTTTTTATGAGCTCCACAATGCCTTCTTTTTTGTTTAATTTTATAAGTCCTTTCTTATCAAGCTGCTCAAGATGATGTTTTACGGTTTGAGCATTTTTAACACCGATAAGCCTAGCTATTTCCCAATAGCTCAATTTACCCAAATCCCTTATTTCAGCCAATTTTAGCAATTTTTCTTGTGTTGTATTCATAATTTTATTATTTATAATAAGTCTACCTCAAACCTTACGTTTTGTAAAGTCTTCTTTACACCCTTTACAAATATTTTAATATGATATACAATGACATTGGAATTTGAACTATCCCTGTAAATAATGAAGTAGTATTGATTCAAAAACAAAATGGGTAATCAACATGAGCAAAAAAGTATAAATGTTGAGCTAACTAACATTGAACTACATATTACAAAGCCAAGAAAGCCAAAGCCCTGGATTCATTTAGTTTTAAATGCTATCAATAGTAAAAAGCCAAGCAGGTTTTATGGAAATACTCTGACCGTAGAAGAAAATGGTGAGTTTAAAATTGAAATTCCAAATTCTCCTGAAATTCAAGTACAGATCAATAAAGCAGAAAAAGAAGGAAGAAAAATAAATTTTGAGTTATCGACTTCTACCAATATTTTTGCGAGCAAAGACACCATTGAATTCATAGAAGCGCACAAGAAAAAGAATAGTAAAATCTGGCAGAAAATTTCAAATAAATAAAAGATATGTAGACAGATACATTACAAATTAATTTTCACAAGTGAGTATCACTTATTTCGGCGTAATCCGATAGAAGACATTGATCAGTGATGATTTTTGTCAAAGAGACCAGATCTCGGTCGTGCCCATTCTGTGGAAAATATTCAAAAGCATTCATATGTTTTTGTGTATTTTCCGCGGGATGGGCTTTTTGTTTTTTTAAATAATAATTAATAAATAAAAAATATGACAACAAAAAATGTCAAAAAGAAAGTTGCAGATGAAAAACTGCAAATCGTGCACGTGGACGCTTCCCTATTGAAAGCGTCTGATTACAATCCACGCAAGTGGGACAAGAAAGCTGAGTCAGGATTAAAAGAAAGTATCGAGCGTTTTGGCATGTGTGATCCCATCATTGCCAATGGCGCAGATAACAGATTCAATGTCGTGATCGGAGGACACTTCAGATTACATGTTGCCAAAATACTTGGATTCAATGATGTGCCAGTTGTGTACCTGAATATTCCCGATGTCCAAAAAGAAAAAGAACTGAATCTCAGACTCAATCGTAACACTGGCGAATGGGATATGGATTTATTGAAAACATTCGAACTTGAAATGCTTATGGATGTTGGGTTTGATGATGGAGACCTTTCTGAAATATGGGACGGTGCGCTTGAAACGGATGAGGATGGATTTGATGTGGAAAAAGAACTAAAGAAAATTGAGACTCCAAAAACTAAGATTGGAGATATTTACCAACTTGGAAAACACATTTTGATTTGTGGAGACTCAATGGATCAAAAAGTTGTCGCGCAACTTACCAATGCAAAAGAAGTTGATATGTTGTATTTCGACAGCCCTTATAATATCTCCTTGGACTATTCCAAGGGTATCAGTACCTCTGGAAAATATGGAGGAAGAGTTGATGACAACAAGTCCCCTGCCGAATACAAGGAGTTTGTAAAAAATATAATTTCCAACGGACTCAGCATTGCGAAAAGTGATTGCCATGTTTTCGAGTGGTGCGACCAAAATTATGTGGGCATGGTTCAAGATATTTTTAACGAACTCGGAATTAAAAACAAACGCACCTGCCTGTGGGTCAAAAACAATTTCAATATGACTCCGCAGGTCGCCTTCAATAAGGTTTATGAGCCATGTGTTTACGGAACAATCGGAAAACCGTTTCTCTCTCCACATGAAAAAAATCTCAATGAAATTCTCAACAAGGAAATTGGAACTGGCAACAATGCAATTGATGAGATCATGGACATGTTTGACATCTGGGTCGCAAAAAGACTGAACGCCCAAGACTATACACATCCGACAGAGAAACCAGTCACGCTCCATGAAAAACCATTGAAGCGGTGCACCAAAATTGGAGATACTGTCTTGGATCTGTTTGGCGGTTCAGGTTCAACCCTTATTGCATGCGAGCAAATGAAGCGCCGATGTCTTACGGTTGAACTCTCACCTGTCTTCTGTGACCTCATAGTAAAAAGATATGAAGTTCTCACGAACAAAAAAGCTAAATTAATTAACAAATAAAAAATATGAAAGAAGTACCAATTGGAACATTAATAAAACTCGGGAAACATTTTCTCATAAGAGGTGACGCTCGGAATCCTGAAGTTGTTAAGAAGCTGATGGGAAATGAGAAGATAAACATATGCCTTTGTGATCCACCCTATGGCGTTGCATTGGTCGAATCGAAAGCTGGTTTTTCAGGAAATAAAAATGACTTCAAGCCCATTGAAAATGACCACGAGCAAAGCGATGAAGAGTATCGCAGATTTACAAATGATTGGATTATGGCGATGAAGCCACATCTCACAAAAAAGAACTCGCTGTACATTTTCAATTCTGACAAAAAAATATTTTCCCTTAGAGATGGTATGCTTGATTCCGGCTGTCATTTTGCGCAACTTCTCATATGGGCAAAAACAAATGCGGTTATTGGAAGATTAGATTATCTGCCACAACATGAATTGATTGCATATTCCTGGATAGGGACTCATAAATTTATGCGGTCAAAAGACAAGAGCATCTTAGTGTATCCGAAGCCGAAAAAAAGCCCCTATCACCCATCAACAAAACCAGTCGGATTATTGCGCAGACTCATATTGAACAGCTCCAAGATAAACGATGTTGTGTATGACAATTTTGGAGGCTCAGGTAGCACTCTACTTGCATCTGAGCAGACTAGTCGAAGATGCTTCATGGTCGAGATGGACGAGGATTATTGCAAAACGATAATCTCTAGGTTTGAGAAACTAACAGGAATAAAAAGTGAAATCGTAATGTAAAAGTTATGGAAATTTCTGCTAAAAAAACAAAGAGGCAGAATACTATAGACATGCGTCAAAAAAGACAGCGGGAACTTTTGCTTGAGAAATTAAGAGAGACCCACATATTAGGTGTTGCCTGCAAAAAAGCTAGTATCAGCAGGGCTGCATATTATAGATGGAGAGAAGACAAGGAATTTGCAATTGAGGCAGATGAAGCCTTGCGCGAAGGCAAAGAAACCATGAATGATTTTGCCGAATCCCAACTGATGAAAAAAGTAGCCGAAGGAAATATGCATGCAATCAAATATTTCCTAGGATACAATAAAAATGAATATCGATATAGGCCAGACCTTATCGCAGACATGGAAAGACACAGAGAGATGGACGAATTCAGGCACTCATGGAAATATATCATAGAAGAAACTAAAAAAATTGACGATTTGAAAAATGAAAACAAACAGCTGATGAAAAAAATATCAGAATTAGAAAGTTCTAAAAATAAGCCAAAAAATGGGGCTAATTAAGGAAAATTCAAAGCCCAAGTTACCAACAGCTAAAGCCTGGACTTCCCCAACCGTAGCGGTACTATATTGCTTACAAAGGTATAAGCAATAAAACAAAGTCCATGGAAACACAACTTAACCAACAAATAAGATGTTGCCTATACGCTCGAAAATCAAGCGAGAGCGATGAACGCCAAGCACTTTCTATCGATTCACAAGTTGAGGAAATGTTAGAGCAGGCAAAGCGAGATAAGATTAATGTTGTTGAAATTCGCAAAGAAAGCCACAGTGCAAAATCATCTGGCGAACGTCCGGAATACAATCGCATCATCAAAGATGTACGAAGCGGTATGTTCAATAGCATCCTGACTTGGTCACCAGATCGTCTCAGCAGAAATGCAGGCGACCTTGGATCACTCGTAGATCTCATGGATCAAGGTAAACTAATTGAAATCAGGACGCATGGGCAAGTATTCACAAACTCTCCGAATGAAAAATTTCTTCTAATGATTCTAGGAAGCCAAGCTAAATTAGAAAACGATAATCGAAGTATAAATGTGAAACGAGGACTACGATCAAAATGTGCCATGGGCATACGCCCAGGAGTTGCGCCATTAGGATATCTCAATGACAGAGTCTCTTCTCAAGGAGAAAAGCAAATATATCTCGATCCAGAGCGTGCCCCAATAATAAAGGAAATGTTTGAAAAATTTGCATATCAGGGATACAGCGGAAGGATGCTTCTTCGATGGCTAAACTTTGAAGTTAATTTTACAACTAGAAGTGGAAAAAGAATTGTTCTCAGCAGTATTTATAATATTCTTGCGAATCCATACTATTGTGGAAAATTTGAATTCCCTAAAAGAAGTGGGAACTGGTTCAAGGCCAAGCATGAATCAATTTTAACAGAAGAAATTTTTGACGAAGCTCAAATTCAAATTTCAAGAATACCAAAATCCAAACCTGGAACCAAGGAGTTCAGCTTCACAAAAATAGTAAGGTGTGGTTCATGCCATTCAGGGATAACAGCAGAAGAAAAATTCAAAAGATTCAAAAATGGAACCGTAAGAAGATATGTATACTACCATTGCACACGAGGAGCCAATAGGGATTGCAAGGAGCCATATATTCGCGAAGAGGATTTATTGGATCAACTACTCAGCATATTGGATAAAGTTTCCATCGATAAGATCGGAGCAAGAGAAAAGATGCAAAAGGAGGTGGAACGATATCAAAATCTCACATATAGGATGCTCGGGCAGGATAAGGCTGACACTGTAGTACTTCCGAAAGTTGACCTGAAAAACTATGCAAAACATGTCCTGATTGAGGGAACCATGCAAGAGAAGAGGGAGATTTTATCATATTTAAAAGCTAAGTTACAACTAAAAGACCAAAAAATAAGCCTGGTCAGCTGATGGGTTGATTAAAGTTCTTTAAAAAGATATACTATAATTACAATTTAATTACCTAACCCTCAGGAGAAACCCTGAGGTATGGTAATAAATCCTAAGCAACAGAAACGGTCTCATGACTGGTACTTGTTGCTTAGGTCAGCATTCGAAAGGATGTTGGGTGGCCCGCAAGGGTTGCCGCCAGTTCATGGGACCTTTTGTGTTCCATGGGCTCTAATTAAAATGCCTAAGCAACAAAAAAATGGCAAAAGAAATGATCTGTACCTCCTGTGGGTACAAAGGTAAGCCGAAAAGCATTACCAAGGGAAGTATCCTAGTTGAAATCGCACTCTGGCTACTACTAATAGTGCCAGGCGTAATCTACTCAGTCTGGCGCATGGCAAGTAGATACACTGCATGCCCTCAATGCAAAAGTCAGACAATGATTCCGCTCGACTCGCCTATTGGAAAAAAATTACTTGCAGAACAAGAACAAGTGGTCACAAAGGAGAATTAGATACAAATACAATGTTAAAAATCATCAACAAATAAGTTGATGATTTTTAATTTTATATATAACAGAAAGAATAGCTAACTGAACAATTTTCATTCATAAATAAATTATTTATTATTTGATTCAATAATTTCTATTTCCTCATTGTCCAACTCATAAAATTGATAGACTAGATGGTCAATATCTTTTTCCAAAACTTTTGTATCCTCTTTTTTATTATCTTTCTTCAATTTACTAATTTGATCAACTTTAATTTCAATTTTTTTTACAATATCTTGATTGGCAGGAGTAATTAACGGCATCAAAAAATTTTCTAAATAAGCTTTTTTATATCTAAATCCCTTATTATCAAACCTTGGACCAGCAAACCAATTTGTAAAAAAATACACACCAGCCTTTGAGTTAAGAACTGCAATTATAAGTGTCAGGTTATCCCCTGTCATCATAAAATTTGTTGCTTCCTGATAAAAGCCCTCCCTATCAAGACAAAAGTATGGAAACTCCCTATTCTTCTCACTGGTTCCCTTTGGTTCTCTCATGATATCTGGCCATACTACTTTATCCTTTTCAAAATCCTCATAATAAACACACGATCTAAGATTCCACCAATTCTTACCCTGATCATTTCTTTTCTTTGCTTTTTCCTCAAATTTAAGCAGATGTTTGTACACGGCAGGATAAAGATTTGGAACATCAATATCATATCCAGTTTGAAGCAAATACAATTCCGCAAAATCATTAGAATATCGTCTAATATCTCGCCCACGAAGAATTGGCTTTATAATCTCTGAACTTTTTGAATCTAACAGTATTAATTCATTTCTTTTATCACTATTGATAATAAATGCTTCATTAAGACTAGTTTTTATTCCAAAATTTATTTTAACATTCCATTCTTTCAATGGTTTTCCTATTTTCTCAACTTTATTCCTAATGGCTAGTTCCGCTAAATCACCAATAAGCCATGCAGTCAAGGATAGATTATTAAGATTAATAAATTTCCCCTCGCAATACACCTGAAGACTTTCACCACGACGATAATCATTTTTAAAATGACAAGCCTGGAGAAAATTTTTATTTATTTCATTTTTTATAAGTAAGATATTTGTATCCACAGTTGCGCTATCAAAAACCTTAAATCCTCCGAAATCAAGAAGTCTTAGTGGATTCTTATTTGCAAGATATCTTCTAAGCTTCTCTCCGTAGCTAGCCCTCATCCATTTATTACTAGTAATAAGGGCCATGACACCTCCATTTTTCAATAACTGCATACCACGCTCATAAAACAGACAATATAAATCACCATTTTTAGCAAATGTTTCAAATTTTTGATTCTCTAAGTCTTTTTGTACTTGAGTACGAGCAAATTTTTGAAGCTGAACATATGGAGGATTTCCTATTACAATATCAAATCCATCTTTTATGCTTGGAAAAAAATATTTCGGATCAAAAAATCCTACGGCTTTGTGTTCAAATATATTTTTATAACTAGACCACAAACTCATTATGTTTGAATTTTCTTCTATCGTTTTTTTATTCATTAATGCACGAACAGTTTCAAGTTTCGCATTTCCACCATATGCCACAAGATTATCAAGATGTTTTAATTTTTCATTAACTTTCTCATCTATGAGCTTATGAATTTCATTATTAGCAGCCCGTTTATTTTCTCCATTCGAATTGAAATATTTATCCACAGCATCTGCCAATTTCATTTGAAAATCATCCTCAAATAAGACATCTCCTTTCTTTACTGATTCATCTGGTGCAGATATTAGACTGTTTGCACAAACAAATTTAAAGTCCAAATTTGGAAGTGTTTCTATTCCCCTATTTTTCTTTTCATCTTGAATTTCAGATTCAACAACTAGAGTTAGGAAGCACCTCAAGCGAGAAACTTCAACTGCTATTGATTGTATATCTACGCCAAAGATAGAATTCTTAATCACATCTAACTTTCTAGTATAGTCCAGTGGTTGAGATATATATGACTCCCTTAATTTTTGCCTCCATAAGCCCGGGATATCTTTAAGTTTTTCATTAATCCATAATTCACACGTTGGATCCACTATTTGCAAAATATATACTATTTTCTGTAATATACCCATCGGAAAGGCACCAGATCCACATGCCGGATCCAATATTTTAAGTGCATCTATTGCCCGAACAATATCAAGCTTATCTACATCATTTAACGGATATTCCAAATCATCATTAAGATCATAGCTAATAAGTGATTTTAATTTATTCTCATCACTTTTTGTTTTTACCTTAAAATATTCTAGCAGAGACTGATCCACCATATATTCTACTATTTGTCGTGGAGTATAAAAACTACCAGTACGTTTTCTGTCATTGTCACCAGTAACAGGATTAATTTCCGCAAGAAGGTTTTCAAAAATTCTTCCAAGCATCTCAGGGTCTACTGATAATTCTTGATCAAAAACAGTATTTTCATCAATAGTGAAATTATATGTTTCCAATAGTTCGTAGAAATCTTTAAACCATTCATCTTTAATGATGAGAGTATTTATATAAACTGAAGAAAAAGTTATCCTGTCTAATTTATAATAATCATCCAATTGTGGACTAAACAATCCACCATTAAGATATGGGACTTGGTCAAAAAAATTACTTTTTATCCCACGATTTTCTATATCAGTATTTAGAACCTCAAAAAACAAAGGTTCCAAAATATTATGATAATAGTTTGAATTATCAATAACTGCCCTGGTGGATAAAATTTCATCTGGAATTAGTTGGCCTTTTATAGTTTTTTTCTGCTTCAAAAACCAGCAAAACATAATTCTACCTATAAGCCTTACTGCGAAGTTTTTATATACGTTAGAATTTTCGTCAGACACACTTGGAAGAATCATCTTCTTTTCTGAACGAGAAACTAAGTCATCAAAATATTTTGCAACCTCCAGATAAAATTGTTTATTAACAACCTCCACTGAAAATCTTTCGAGAAGATCTTCTTTACTCTTGATTCTTCCCTTCGTCTCTAATTGCTGTTTTGGAGTTTTTATTTTTGCATCTTTTCCTAGGTAAAAAGAATACCTACGAGCGTTTGAGTACTTTTTAATAACATTGTTTTTCTCATTTTGATCCAAGGTGATGGTAAGCAAGGAAAAGCGATAATTTTCAGTATCTTTATTTTTAAATATAACCAATGCATTGTGCACCCAATAATCAGCCAATATCTTAAAGGCATCAGTTGCAATTGTAATTCTTGGATCGTTTTCGCGTCCATGCTCCATTTCTAAGACATATAAGTCCAATGACTCCGAGAATCCGATAACATTGGCTTTCTTTATTTCTTTGTATCTATCATTCCTGATCACAATATCTTCATCTTTTTGAACAAAATCCTCAGGCAAAAAATCTTCCAAAAAACTAAGGAACTCTGTTTTACTATATTTTTCGTTGAATTTTATCATATAGTTAATTCTTCAGAGAGAACTATAAATTTACCATTATCATTCGCTCTATCAGCTGTTGAAAAAATATCCGTTAAATATTTTGTTGGGACCATCTCTTTAAGGATCTTAAAACTATTAGCTGGATCAACCTTGTCAATTTTTATATTTGCAATGTCTCTAAGAACACCATTGGGCAACGCATCAAGATCTTTAACTGCTTTAATTATATCTATACATAAATCCTTACTTTGAGGATAGATCTCAGAAAGAAGTTTAATCTTATTAAGCGCATCTTGTTTTCGTCCACCCTCTACTGGAGCTTTAGTATTATCTTTAAAGATGTGCTCTTTAGCTATCTTATAAATTGGCTCAAAACTAACACTTATTGCCAAAGCTTTCTCTGAAATATCAGCATCGAATAATGGAAGAGCAGCCTGAGGGGAAACTATTTGCACGCTTTCAGGCGTGTCACCATAAGCAAACACATAACTTCCTCCTTTCTTCGCAAATGATACAACTCCAGATTTCGATGATTTGCGAGCTATTCTTGATCTGTGAGGTATTTTTTCAATTTCATTTAAAATTATGACATCATCCTTGATTTTCAACCAAACATTTCTATATTTAGCATCCCAAGATAAACTTTCATTTTTGGAATTTTCTTCCCTGTATTGATCTGCAAAATAATTCTTAAGATCCTCATCCTTGGTAAATATTTTTGTGTCCTCTCCCAGCAGTGAATGTATCAAATCCATCTTCAGCGTTGATATTGCCTTTGTTCGAGTTTCTATTTCGCCAGTAGCAGTTGGAAAAAAATTATAAATATATAACTCATCAAAAACCTTCTTATTGATACGATTAATTCTCCCAACTCGCTGAATCACCCTTGTTGGATTATATGGAATATCATAGTTTATAACAGTGCCAGCACGATGAAGATTAAATCCTTCTGAAATAGCATCGGTAGCGATTATAATATCGAAATCATTTACCTGCTTAGATTCATCGAGACCTGCATCAAAATTTCTTCTTATAATATCCTTGTTTTCATTTGATGCATCTTCTGAACTATATTTAAAAACTCTCTTAAATCCCTCTTTGCACAATTTTTCATATAAATAATTTGCCGTATCGGAAAATTCAGTAAATACTATTATTTTTCTTTTATTATCCTTTGCGATTGATTTAGTAATTTTATCAACAAAAAAACTGTATTTTGGATCCTTCTTAACTTGCTGCCATTGTCTTTGAATGCCCTTAAGTAAGTCAATATCTGATCTCAAATCCATTTCGAAATTTGAATCAAGCTCACTAACTGGAATCATAATCAATCCGTTTCCTTCCAATCTATCCATAATCAAATTCTGCTCCTTATCGCTCAAATCACTAAAATCCTCAACGCTCGGCAAAAATCCCTTTTTAAGAACAGGGACCTCTCCTCGTTCTAAATACCAATTAAGCATCTTCTCTGATGAGTCAATCATATTCCTCAAGGACAAATTAAATGCCCCAATGGAACTTTCGAATCTTCTAACTAACAATCTGCGCATGAATTTAGCAATATTGTCTTGTCCTTGTCGTATTCTATGTATTTTTTCATCTGCAGATATTTCGTCATCATCTTCATCTGCAGAAGCAAGCGTCATCAAAAATTTTGAACCTTCTCGTAAATATCTAGCTGGCTTATATCTTGCACCAATAAAACTTGTACTTTTATCTTCTGATGCAATTTTATTTAAAGTATCAATATATAGATCGAACATATCATCAAGATCATACTCCAATAATTCTGGATCTCGCACCTTTGCAAAGGCTACACCCTGATTTTTCAAATCATTTTTATAATCCTCAATTTGTTCCAGATCTAATCTTGATCGCCTAATAATAAGAGGCTCAACCATTTTTCTTAATTCATCTGCAATTGAGTGCATTTCATCTTTTATTTCCGAATCATCTTCTTCATTCCCATTGCTTTTCCTAATCTCTTTTCTCATAGCCTTATACCTTTTAAATAGCATATGGAATGACATACTTAGATTTTCCACAGTTCTAATTGTTGATTGACCAGGCGTACTGAAAAGTTTTATGAGTGCGTAAATATCTTTTGGATCATTGTTAAATGGAGTTGCAGATAAAGCCATGACCAAATTTCCCGCACACAATCTGTGGAGTATTTTATAATTTTCAGTATCTTCATTTCGATGCTTATGAGCTTCATCAAGAATAATTAAAATCTTACCCTTGTTATCGCCATGCCTTTCCAATGCTGCCTCAATTTTTCCAGTAGTATAAACAAATCCTTTAAAATCAAACTCGGACATATAATCATTCCACTGATTTTCAAGATGAGGTGGTGCGATAATAATTGTTTTCATCCCTAAATTATGAGCTATAGCTGAAGCTATAACACTTTTACCAAGACCAACAACATCAGCAATAATAACTCCACCAAATTTCTTTATCCTATCAATGCCAAGATCAATTGCATCCTTCTGGTATTTAAGATCGGAAAATTTCCCACCTGTAATTTCTTTCGGAGCCTTAGTGCCTTCAACACTATCTACTGCAAAATATTCATTAAGAACCTTATAGTACATAAGGATTGGTTCAGGCAATGCAAAAAGCCATATTCTCTTCTTAACTTCAGCAATGAAATCATCTGAAGATTCCATATCTGTTATGATAATATTATCTGGATCATTCCAGCATTCTTCAAATCTTTTCACATCATCTTCGTAATAATGCTTTTCTGGAAGAAGTCTATTATGCTCACCTTGAACTCTTAATCCTGAGACTGTCAAATTACTTGATCCCTCAATAACAACACCAGGAGTCTCTCCATTTAAAGAATGTTCTCTCTTATTATGAAGAATATAAAACTTAGAGTGGTTAGCTAGCGCTGTTTTTTTTATCTGCAAACTACCGTCCTTAATCTTATCTAAAAATATCATAAAAGCTGATTGAGATTCCTCATCATCAAAATAATCAGTATCATTAAATATCTGAGAAAAATTTTCAATATAGTCTTCTTTAACGCCAGATCGTGAAGCAATCTTTGTTTCCGTAACATACGAATCAAGATTAATATTCTTAAGCGTTGAAACTTTATTAATAATTTGCTTATCAATATCCATACCAACTAAGATTCTAATCTGCTTATCCTTAAGATCATTATGCAAATCTCTGAATCCAGAAAAATAAAAATACCCAACAAGAGCATCTATTTTATCACAATTGGGAAGTATACTTTTTAGCGTATTTGATAATGTATTTGAGCCAACATTTGTTATAGCTGTCATATTTTTATATCAACTGAAGAAAATGCTTATAAATATAGCATATCATCAATTTTCCTTATATTCAAGCTGAAAATGAGTTCGATTCCAGCTACTATGAGGCGGTTGGACACCATGAAAATACAAAAAACACGACCTATTGAAAAGTCGTGTTTTTCGGGTTTTCAAGGCCTTTCCCATGATGGGTAACCGGTCTTTTGAGAACCTTAAGAGTTTGCACGGGTGGAGGGAGTCGAACCCGCGTAACCGGTTTTGGAGACCGATGTAATAGCCGTTATACCACACCCGCATTTTAAAGAGCGAGCAAAACCCGCCCCTTTAAAAGCTATTTCATTTCCTTATGCTCGGTATGTTTTCTGCAATGATTACAGAATTTGTTCAGCTCAAGTTTTTCCTTGATTTTTTTCTTGTTTCGAGATGTGTAATAGTTGATTTCTTTGCATTCAACACATCTTAGCTTCACCAAATTTTCCTTAGTCTTTGTAGCCATATGATTAGCTTATTAGGCATTAGCTTTTTAGCTTCTT
>LBTS01000009.1 GCA_000992165.1 Candidatus Moranbacteria bacterium GW2011_GWC2_37_8
GTAAACGAAAAAAGACAGACATTATTCTTCTCAGCTACACTTGCACCTGAAATTGAAAACTTAATCAAAGACTTCTTGACTGACCCAATCAGAGTTTCAATCAAGACTCGCGAAACAAGCGCAAATATCGACCAAGATATCGTTCGCATGAAACAAGGCGAAGATAAGATTGAAGTTTTGCAAGAACTTCTTCGCAAAGCTCACTTCTCTAAAGTTTTGATTTTCTCACGAACTAAACACGGTGCTGAGAAACTTTCACACATCCTTCACAAAAATGGATTCAAAGCTGAATCTATCCATGGAGACAAATCTCACGCTAAACGTCAGAAAGCCTTGAAACTTTTCAAAGAAAACTATGTCGACATTTTAGTTGCTACAGATGTGGCAGCCCGCGGACTCGATATCCCTGATGTATCCCACGTTATCAACTTCGATGTTCCTGCAACTTATGATGATTATGTCCACCGAATCGGACGAACCGGTCGCGCTGGAAAAACCGGAGTTGCGCTAACATTCATTGGATAAGAAACATTCCAACATTCAAAAATAAAAGGTATCAATACCCCAGGGCAAGCCCTGGACCCAATGGGCTCACGCGGCCCGTCTCGTTCGAGGCTCGCCGAGGTGGACAAGCCGCGAGGTATTAAACCTTTTGGTATCTGCGCTCGCTCGGAAAAGAAAATTCATTTTCTTTTCGCTCGCTTCGCTTGATAATAATTTTGCATTTTGTATTTCATGCATTATACATAATACAAAATACATTATACATCTAGTTATCTCATCCTTGGGTGGCCGTGTCCCTGACCATGTCCCATTGTCGAAGATGAAGACATGCCAGCCCAAATCGCCATTGTCAGAATGACTACACCCAGAATGATACTATTCCAAAGAACTGCCGCTGTCATGCCTGTCACAAAAATAGGAGTGACGAGCATCCAAACTCCTAAAATACCATTCACCCAGCTTACCCAAGGTGCTTGCTCAATAGAATACCAGCCCACTAAAGAGACAACTGCGACAATGATACCAACAATGAATTCATTACTTGTAAATCCTAGTCCCATGAAGTATGAGGAAAGCATCAACCACAAACCAGCAAGAGCATTAATCCCGCTAGCTGTTTTAACTTGAGTGTTTTGAGTTTCTTGTTCGCGCATATATTTCACCTCCTCTCAGTTATACTATCTAAACAAATTGTCTAGATAAAAAAATATTTAGAAAAAACCATAATCATTCCCTTATGCCTTTTAATACAACTATGTCATGCTAAAATTCTGTTTCCTTTCATGTATAACAAAAAACAAACCAAAAAGGTTTGTTTTTTTGTAATTGTGATATTCGTTTTTTTATCTACTAAATCTTAGAGCCTGCTGGCAAGATAAATTTATACGCCAAGAAAGAAGCTACTGCAACAATAACAATACTACCAACAATATCAAGAGTATGGTGCACTCCCGCTAGCACTCTTGAAGTGCCAATCAATATAGTGAAAGCAAAAAGTAATGCTCCAATTTTTTTATTGAAATACAGAGTTACGGCGGCTAGTGCGCTTGCGAGCAAGGTATGATCAGATGGAAAACCATTGTCGGAAGCATGAGGAATAAGAGGAGTAAAATTTCCAACCACAAAAGGACGGGCGTCATAATAAAAATACGAAGAAATCTTAGCTAAAATATATGAAAGCGGAAGAGTAATAATCGCAAAAACAATAATTTTTTTTCGCTCACTCTTTGAAGCAGCAAAAAAATATATGCATGCGATAGCAATCGCCAAAAATATCAAATACTTTGCTCCAAAAATAATCAATATGTCCATAAATTTTTCATTCAGCTAATTGTTTTATTACCCTAGTCACCATCATACTAGCAATTTATCAGGCTAATTGCAAACAAAATGATCCTGTACATATAAGAAAGAAAAACGAAAAACTATTTTTAACATAGAATATTCCAAACATCTTATTGTAGTATTAGTTGTAACTCATAAATACAATTGCATGCTTTGGACAATTGCAACAATATTGTTGATACTTTGGCTAATCGGAAACCTTTCCGCCTACACACTCGGAGGATTTATTCATATTCTCTTAGCTGTTGCCATTGTTTTAGTAGTCATCCGATTGCTGCAAGGTCGCTCACTATAATCAAAATCATCCCAGCCTGAATGAACTAGGAGCGACAAGTGTTAACTCTGCAGGAACTGGTCATTTATTGATCAGTTTTTGCATGCAAACAAAAAATCAACTAAGGCGTATAATATGTTAGAGCCTGCTGCAAATCTCATGCCTTGATAAAATGTTCTGATTTCGAGCGAAAACCGTGAAAAGTGAGAAGGGCTATCGAGATAACCCGACGAGCTTTGAGCGGTTTGCAGCCGGAATCAGGATATTTTATCAGGCAAGCATGTTTTTTGTTTAATTTAGGCGGTGAGATTTGCAGCAGGCTCTTAGTAAGATATAATTAAGCGCAAAAGAAATTTAATGAAAAAATTTTTTTATATAATCCCATTGTTTATCATAATCATAATTACGACTTTTTTATTTTCTCAAAAAAAACTTCCTTCATTATCTGAACAAAATATAAATATTAAAAAAAATATCGGCGAGGAGCAAGCTCCTGAAATCAAAAAGGAATATCCTGATTCAATTCCTTCCATGAGCGAAAAAGAATTTATGGGCAGCGATTTAAAATTGGAAAAAGTTTTAGATAAAAACGATTTCTACACTCGCTATTCCATAACATATAAAAGCGAAGGACTTAAAATATCTGGGATCATGAATATTCCAAATGGAAGTGGCCCATTCCCTGTTCTTATCCTTAACCATGGTTATATTGCTCCGGAAAATTATACAAATGGCCAAGGATTAAAACGTGAGCAGGATTATTTTGCCAAGAATGGATACGTGGTTTTGCATAGCGATTATCGCAATTATGCTCTTTCCGATTTTGACCCCAATAATGAAGTCCGCCCACGCAGCGGCTTCATGGAAGATGTGCTAAATGCCATCAGCGCTGTCAAAGAATCTGATTTTGCTTTTATTGATAAAGAAAATATCGGAATACTCGGTCATTCGATGGGCGGCGGAATTACGCTTAATATAATGGTAACCAAACCTGAAATTGCCAAGGCTTATGCTTTACTGGCACCAATAAATTCAGATTACAAAATGAATTTTGAAAGATGGGTAGTGAAAGATTGGCCGCCGGAAATTGCTGAACAATTTTATAAAATTTATGGAACGTACGAAGAAAATACCGAGGTTTGGAAAAGTATTTCAGCAAAATACTATTTGGACAATATAAAATCCCCTGTCATGCTTCACCAAGGAACTCTTGATGAAGATGTCCCAGTTCAATGGTCAAGAGATTTAGCCAGGGATTTAAAAGATAAAGGCAAAGATGTTACCTACTATGAATATCCTCAAGAAGGTCACACATTTATCAATGCGCAGCCAATAGTCATGCAGCGCACATTGGAATTCTTCGATACAAATTTAAAAGAAACTACAAAAAAATGAAGAAGTAAGTGCGTATGAAATATTTCCGTCCTAGTCTTCCATTTTCATGACTATACGCCCGTCAATTTTTCCTTTTTTCATCCGGTCAAAAATTGAATTGATATTTTCCAATTTTTCAACTTTAATTGTAGCTTTAGCTAAACCACGGCTGGCTATTTCCAAACATTCTTCCAAATCTTTGCGAGTTCCCACAATGGAACCACGAACGGTCTTAGCACCAAGCACCAAATCAAAAATTGAAATAGGAAATTTTCCCGGCGGAAGTCCAACCAATGACATCGTACCATGAGCGCGAAGCATGTTCACTGCTTGTTCAAATGCTTTCGTGGAAACAGCCGTGACCAAAACTCCGTGAGCGCCGCCAATAACCTTATTTATTTCTACTGCAGCATCAACTTTGTTTGCATTGAAAGTAAGTTCTGCTCCAACTTTTTTCGCTAATTTCAATTTACTGTCAGCAATATCAACAGCAATCACACGCAGTCCCATTGCCTTTGCGTATTGCACAGCTAAATGTCCCAAACCTCCTACACCAGAAATAACAACCCACTGTCCAGGTTTTGTTTCTGTTTCCTTTAGGCCCTTGTATACAGTCACACCTGCACAAAGAATCGGAGCAACCGCAGTGAAAGATAGATTCTCAGGAATTCTGCCAACATAATTTGGGTCAGCCAAAACATATTCAGCAAAACTTCCGTTCACGGTATAGCCCGTCATCTGTTGCTTGGCGCAAAGTGTTTCCCAGCCCGTCAAACAATGTTCGCAATGTCCGCATGAAGTGTGGAGCCATGGAATTCCGACTCGATCGCCGATCTTGATGTCGGTAACACCTTCACCAAGCTCAACAACAGTTCCCACTCCCTCATGACCAGGCACAAATGGAAGCGAAGGTTTCACTGGCCAATCGCCATTGGCAGCGTGAAGATCAGTGTGACAAACGCCGCAAGCAGCAACCTTAACCAAAATCTGGCCTGGCGTTACTCCCGGCACGGGAATATTTTTTATCACAAGCGGCTTTCCAAATTTTACAACTACCGCAGCTTTCATTTCAGTAGGAATTTTTTTTGTTTTTTTAAACTTCAAACTATTTGCTATTTTTTTCAACATATTTTTTTCAACATATTTTTTTATTATTAATATATACATGATAGCACATCTTCATGTCATATTAAATATATTAAAAATAGATACCCGCCTAAGTTTAAATTTTATTTGCTCGCAGCTTTAAATCCGAAAATATCATCGTATGATTTGTTCCCAAAAAGAACTGGGTAAAAATCTTCTTTAGATGCTATTTCCTCATTGTTTCTTGTTGCGAATATTTCTCCTTTTTTAATAAGTTTGAAATTTTTAATATTATTTTTCAAAACATCTTTTTCCGATTTTCTTACAACTCCTGTTATTTTATAGAAATCAACCTTATTCTGCTTCTCTTTTTTATCTTCAACATTAATCATCTTCTCTTTTTCCAGCAAAGACACTATTGAATCAAATGTATTATTGAAGGTTGACTTATCATTATCCTTTCCATATTCCAAAGACACGGCCACCTTGCAATGATTTGTAAAAGATCCCTTTGCTATACTCTTTTTCATAAGAACGATTCTCTTAGGATCAATTGTATGCGCTAAATTTAAAACAGCTTTTCCTTTTCTTGTGATTATTGCCAAATCTTTCACATCCGTTGTGGTTGAATGAATGTCCAACACGAAATCAGCTTTTTTTGCAATTTTCAAAAGTTCATACGCTAACATTTCTTCATAATTACCCATTTTTTTACCAGGAAAAGATCTGTTCAAATCTTGATCAATAAATCTCTTTCCATACTTTATTGCTTTTTCATTTGCAACAATAGTAATAAGGGTTCCCTTTCTTAATTTCATTTTCCTTAATCGGGAAATAATTTTTTTACCCACTAACTCATCCCCATGAAGACATCCTACAACTGCAACCACGGGTTTTTTATTTCCCTCGAATAAATTTATCTTGTAATCCATATTTGTTTATTATTAATTAATTTTTGGGGAGTAAGACATTGCTTACTCCCCAGCTTTAACTTTAAAGCTCCATAGCGTCCCTGCATAAGTTGTGGCAAATTTTTGCCCATCTTTCAATCTTATCAAGATTACCAGTTGTGCCGAACATTCTAAATTCAATTGTTCCATGAACAGATATTCTTATCAGATGCCAGCATTTCCTCGGATCATTTGCGAAATCCTTTTCAATGGCTTGCCGATGAAAATCACTCCAATCCTTATAGGGTCGCAGAGATTGGTCAGGTGCCATCGTCTTATAAATTTTCAGCCGTTGCCCAGATGAACCATCGCCCTCGTCACACAAACGATTCAATTCCGGTATAACCCGATTGTAAACCTTCAGCGCAATTTCATAATTAGGCATGCCAACATGCACATGTGTACCAATAACTCTGCAAGCAGACAATAAGACATTTCGTGGCAGATTATTTACAATTTCTTTGTATCTACCGACAGGATCAGGATAGACATCCAGCGGCATATCTTCAGGTGCAACTTCCATCTGCATTCTTTTGAACCGCAACTCATCTTCAGCTACCATTATGTCCTTCTCATTTTCCAGCAGCCTGTTTTTTACGTCACTCAGATTACAAGGTCCAATTCTATCCTCTAGTTGACAAGCGGATAGCTCATAGCCAAACCTTTCCCTATCAGTAAGAATTTCTAACACTCTCTGAGCAATCGGCACTATTTCACCGCTGCCATTTACCAAAAAGCATTCTCGTTCAATGCCAATCAGCAATTTACAACATGGCCTGAATTGAAACTTACTCATGAATTTTTTCATGGCATCTTCTCCTTTTTAAGTGATTTCAAATACGCCTAGGTTCACATCAGAAAATCAAATGTAAGAATTTTACTAAAACGTTTTTTTCCACATCTTAGCTGAATCACATCTCCCTTTTTAACTTTCATATATGATAGATAAGAAACATTAGTTGAATATTTTTTACCATTCATATGAAATTCAATAAAAAATATTTCACCATAAAGAGGCAGCCAAACATTAGGAACAACAAGATGAGTCCATTTACTCTCCACAACCCCGACAACCTTATACTTTTTTAGTCCAATTCCATCCATGACAAATAGTACTAATAAAATAATTGCAATAATTATTCCTAAGATTTCGAAATCAATTATTTCCCTCATGACATAGTCTCCTTTTTTAGTTTTCCGGTTAGTAACGTGAACTTGGATGATTACTTAGAATTTCACCTCCTTTTTCTAAAGAACTATTTTACATCTGTCATGAAAAGTTTTTCAATAAATAGGTATTAACCCCGGGGCAAGCCCCGAACCCTTTGGGTTTCCGCGGCAAGCCGCGAGGTATTAAACCTCTTTGATGTCATCACTCGCTCGGAAATGCTCGCCTACTGGCGAATCATTTCGCTCGCTTCGTTCGACAATAAAAAAACCTCTCATCTTTTTTCCCAAGCCAAAAAGCTTAGAAAAAAGGACAAGAGGTCATCTCGTGGTACCACCTTTCTTTTGGAAATAAAAAAACGCCCCGGAAGGCGCCAGCACATTTCCACTCATCAACTCAGTCATTCTTCATAAAAAAAGAATCGACATTGATTATCCCATGGTTACGGAGGATGCCGAGTTTCCACTAGTGCAGAAACCACTCTTTCACAATTGCTTGCAAAAAGTTAGACCCAACCCCGAATTTCTTCGGGATCTAACTTGTGAGTTTTATAATTTGTAAATTTCTTAATTATAGGCTAGCAATATTCATTAGTTTTGTCAAGTACATATTCAAAATAATTACAAAAAACTTTTTTATATACCTCATATCCACACCTTTAAATCATTCTCCTATTCATTAATATCTACATGCTTAAGCTATTTTTTAAAAAAATAATCTCTTAATTCTGCCCCTAAGAGATGTGAGTTTTTTCTTGTCTTTCAATTCTTGTTTTATACTTTTTCTTTTTCCCAATTGTTTTTCAACAACATTCCCCCAATAAAAAATGTTTTCCGTATACAACAAAGCATTAGCCTCCTCACGAGAGTATCCATGCTTAATCAAATCAAAAACAGCCACTATGCCGCCCTCTACTAAATCAATATAATCTTGAGAGAATTTTTCGCCATTTTTCTTATTTTCTTTTTTGTATTTCTCACCATAAGTATATATCGTATCCCTCTTTAATAGATAATTACGAATACTCTCAGCATCAGAGCCATCTTTGACGTATGCACAAATCTCATTCTGAACACTTAGCGATATATCAAAATCACTAAGTTCTCTATCATTCTGAGTTTCGATTAATGGAGGTTCAATTCCAGCCGGGTTCAATCCTTCATTGCTATTACCAGATAGCGCATCATCAATAAGCTGATTGAAGTTGTGTTGATCTTCATGAGTCAATATTTTCCTTGATCTCTCCCAGAAAATCCTAGCAGCAAGACTGGATGCATTTTCAATGGCAACAGTATGCTCCAAGCCAGGTATATGAGAGTTTCCCAGTTTTGTACCCCCACTCCTGTTAGCAGCTTTAATTTCATTTTTATCCGCATCTCGACCTTCCATATAAGCCCCTGATTCTACATATGCATAATCCTTAATATTATGCATCTTTAAATATAGCGTCATCGGTTTAATCACGACATCAACTCTTCCATAAGGAGCCCTCTTGAACATTTCTTCGAAAAGTTTTTTTCCACTTATTTCACCATGTTTCGCCAGGCATTCCTTAGTATAATTTGTGATTCCATTATGTCTTTCGATATAAATTTCTATACTTTTTTCGAATATATCCCTTTGATGATCAGAAAGAGCATATTTATTCATCAATTCACTGATTTTTGCTTCAAGTTCATCCTCTGTGACTCTTGGCTTCTTATTAATTTCATCATATAGAATGCTCTGCATTTCAATCATTCCAATTTTCTGATATGCCATCTTTTTCTTAAAAAGATCCAACCGATCTTTATTTTCTTCACGCGTTCCAGTTCTAATATTTTTCATTTCTGCCCATGGATCAAATTTTTCATTGGCTGAAAATAATTTGTCACTATTTTCATCAGGAATTGAATTAAGCAAATCCCTAACCCTTTCAGTTCCAACCTCATCGCCAATTTCCTGCATTGCTTTCATTTTCGCAAGTTCCCTAGACTCGCCAGTGAAATATTGCTTGCCATCATAAATATCTTCATAAGACGGCTCCTTCTTTTCCACTCTAGTCTCATTTCCTGCTTGAATATTTTCATTCATAAAATTTCATTTCTTATTTTTCATACCTCATACAATAATTAAAGGATATATCAATATTATATCATAGTTAAGAATAATATTAATATTAAATACAAAAAGATAAGGCTACGCAAAGCTTTATTTAGACTAACCAATGCCGCGATTTATTATTTCTATGATAAACTCAGCTAGCCTTAGCAAAACCAATTAACTGTATCTATGCATTGACAAAAAATCATTCACATGTATTATTTTAATTAAAGGAGGTTCAAATGGCAAAAAATTGCCATCAGATTAGTTGGTAAAACCTTGTAGTCATTAGGAACTGAGGAGGTGCACTGTGGGAGAAAAATGGGAACATGTGGGATCAGCCGAGGGGCTGATAAGTAGCTTAATTCCCGGACCATCCAAGGAATTGGTCCACAATACGGAAACCGACGAATACAGAAAGGTCTGGGTCGGAAGAAACGAGACGGTTGGCGACGCAATCAAAAACGGACAGTTCGCCGACGAGTAACAGCACGAACCTCAGCAGCAGCTGAATGTAAAGGAGGGTCATTGGTATTGCCAATGACCCTTTTAATATGATTAATAACCCATAATTATAATATGCCAACAAAGAATTATATAATCATTTTTAAATCAGCACGGGGCTAGGGTCTTCGAACTAATATCATTGAAAATTGAGATGTTATTGAGCAGAGTGCAAGTTCACTATTAAAGCAAATTTAGAAATTGAAAATGACATTCTTTAATGCTTATCAAATGTGCTTCTCCATTAAGTATTTATTATTTTCCTTTTTAATGATTTTATAGCCCAACTTCTTATAAAATCCTGTAGCAGGGTTATTCCTCCAGACTGATAATTGTATCTCACTAAATCCAAGGTTTCAAAGTATTCCATTAGATATTTGCCAATTCCTCTTTTCTGATAAAATGGTGCCAGTAATATTCTAGATATTGTCAAAATTTTTCCATTAACCGTAAGTTCATAAAGTCCAATTCTTCTTTTCCCCCTAAGCAAAATAACGGTTTTTTTATAGTCAGAAAAAAATCGTCTATCAAAAATTTTTTTGTCTGGTTTTACAAATTGAGAAACAAGCGGAAAAATAGTTTTCCTAACTAAACCATAAACAAAAGCATAATCGCTTTTCTTGCACGTTCTTGTTTTTATTCCAATTGATTTATGCATTTATTTTTCTATATTATTTTTCCATTATATCACAATTAATTTGTTTATTTCCTTTTAACAAAAAACAATGCTCTATACAAGCATTGTTTTCCTTTATTTTGCACGGGCTAGGATTGACGCTTCGAACCAATATCTTGGAAAATTGGGACATTGTTGATACACGATTGAAGCGAGCAATGGCTTTAATTGAGTAACCACTAAAATCACGCCTTTCTTTTCGGGATATTTTTTACAATTATTTTTTCATCCCAAATTTCTGGTGCAACTTAATCATGAACTGCTCACCACAATCCTCCTCTAATTCAGAAAGCACCATTTGAATTGACTTATACGGCCCACTTGGCAGAGATGAAATATATTTGTATTTTTTGTATATAGGCTTCCAAAAATCGTGCGCCATGTCCACTAACACAATAAACATATCAGCTAAAATGTGATCCGCATCAACGCGAGAAAACTTGTAGGAATAATTCAAATCGGGACATCTTAAATGCACAGTAAGTGGTCCAAGTTCATGATCAAGCATGCGCACAGAAGCGTGACGAATATAGCCATTTGGATGTTTGAGCAAGTGAAACAACCATGGGAAAAGAAAGTCTGGCTCATTTTCCCTATCATGCAAAAAATACATGACCGACACCGCCATAACAAAATTCTCCTGCCGAAAATCGTCTGTGATTTTTCTATATTGCTCAGAAGCACCATTTATGATTGATTTAATTTCATCATACTTTCCAGCGTGAGAACTATGCAATAATTTTCTCACCTCCCTAGCTGCCAAGCGACTAGACTCCCTGTCTCCTGACAAAATAGTTTTGAATAATTCATGAAATGATTTCATACCAATGACAACAAAAAAATTAATACTTTTTTTATTTCCGAACTCTTTCACGACTATCCATATATCTCCTGAGGGCGTCTTTTGAAGTAAGCCAATTGCGACCCTCCTTATGAGCTTCCAGTTTTCCATTGCGTGCCAACTTATTCAAATATTTTTCTGTGAATTTTGAATCTTTAGCTAAGTCAGCGAGTGAAATATATTTTTCGTTGCCCTTTTTGCTTGGCATTAAAATCTTTAAATAAATATCCAGAGTCCTTTCAACTGCACGAGCAATGAAATTAACAAAATCAGCGTATTCACCCTTATCAGCAGATGACAATGTTTGATAATATCTCTTACGATCATTTTTTAGCACAATCACCAAAGGAAATCCTGATTGCATAAGAATAATATTCATGGCTAATCGCGATGTTCTTCCGTTGCCGTCAAAAAATGGATGAATATACACAAGCCTATGATGCAATATTCCAGCCAGTTCAACTGGATGCATTTTTTTCTTATTATCCCCAATCCAACCAATCAAATTTTGCATAAGTTTTGGAATTTCCAATGCTTCTGGCGGTTTATGATCAGCGCCGCCGATAATCACCCCGCTATTTCTATATCTTCCAGCCCACTCTTTATCAATGTTTTGTTGAACTATCTGATTAAGTGATCGAATCAAGTTTTCAGAAAAAGTATTCTTTTTGTCTTGCTCCACTAAATCATAAAGATATTCCAAAGCTTCTTGATGATTTTTAGCTTCTAGGTGATCTTTGAGTGGCTTGCCTTTGATGGTCAATCCCTCATTGATTACTAAATAAGTTTCCTTAAGTGTCAAACTATTACCCTCAATCGCATTGGAGTTATATGTCATTTCTATCTCGAATTTCTCTTTGAGTTTTTGAACTGCAGAAATGGGAAGTGGACGAAAAGAATTGAGCAATGCTAATTTATCGTCAATCCTTTTTTGAATTTTTTTGTCTAAATATTGCATATATTTGCTAAGGTGGTTTAGATGATTATTTACAGTATACCGCATTAAGGAATATAGTCAAGATAATTCGAAAAAGTTCAAAGCCGCATTATCCCCATACAAAAACAAGGCTTTGTTTTAACATGCACTGGGCTATGGACACGACTAGCCTGCCCGCCTTTGGAGGGGAACAATAAATTGGAAAATTAGGATAGGATTGATGTCAGATTACAGCGTGCAAGCTCTCCACTAAAGCACATGCAATAAATTATTTTCCAATATGATCAACACTTATTTTCCAAACACCTTTCTCTCTGAAAGCTGGGATGTTTTGCCTACGAGCAGCATTTAAAAGTGCATGCACTGAAACAGAATTCTTTTTTGCATACTCGGACAATTTAATAATTTCCTCGCCTTTCAAATACGTGATTCTTTTATGCAGCGACTCCATTAATGCAAGAGCTAAAACTTTCTCCATTGTCTTTGTATTCTCTTGATAACGATAATCACCAAATGATTTATAATATTTCGCCTTTTCTTTATCGCGAATAATTATCATCGGGAGTCCAAGCCTCAAAAATTGATAATTTATAAGAACCCTACCAATTCTTCCATTACCATCACAAAATGGATGGATTGTTTCAAAGTCCAAATGAAATTTGGCAATCTTGTCTAAAAAATATTTATCTAAATTATTGGTAAAATAATTTAGAATGTCTTCAATCGTTGAAACAACTTTTTCTGGAGCTGGAGCCACGTGTGTTCCAACTCGAACATATTCGCCAGTTTTTCTGAATCGTCCTGCAAACTCATCATTAATTCCACCAATTAGCATTTGATGAAGCAATAAAATTAATTCATTATCAATTTCTTTTTCTTTAGATTTATCACGGATATAATTAATAACTCTAGATAAATTTTTTGCCTCATAAACCTCCCTCACACTCACATCACGGGAAACCTCCATCTCCAAGAGAATTTTTTCAGTCTCTTTTAATGTCAAAGTTGAATTTTCAATGGCATTAGAGTTATAGACACTCTCTGGAATTTCAGCCTCATCAATCAAAACAAGGAGTGTTTCTTTTCCTTTGCGAAGTTCGTCATATTCATTCTTTAGCGCTTGAATACGCTTTTTAATTGGATTCGTAATTGGCATATTTTTTTAGTTAATATTACACTGTAAGTATACATTATTAACGCTTTATTGTCAATATATCGTTAATATCATTATGAAATAAGATAAATTAACTACTCTTTGTCAACATGACCGTGAAAGCATGTGCAAATATACCATATTTTCACGTTTTTGACTTAATATGGTTTAGCTAATTTATTTGCACTATACCATATTAATAACGCAAAAAACGCTTTATTCAAGCGTTTTTTGACATATTTTGGACGAGCTAGGGTACACGCTTCGAACCGATATCATCGAAAATTGGGAGTCAGTTGAGAGCAGATTAGCTCGTGCAATGGCTCTAGATGAACAATTTTAGAAAAAGAAAAAGGGTGAGCACTATTGTAGTGCGCACCCTTTTATTGGTACATCCTGTGAACAGATGGGTTTTCTGTGGAAACGATGAGATTACTTGAAGATCAGAACAATGAACATGAATGGTCCTTCGGAAGATTCTTCTTTGATGGCCTTCATGATCTTTTCGTCATCCTTCCAGAAAAACTTTTCGGGAAACTTTCTCAGTGTCTGCAGATCGACAGATACGCAGACCTGGGAATCGTCACTGCAAGCCAGAATGTTCTCCACTTCCTTGTTATGCAATGCGCCAACCGCCCTTATAAACCTTTTGTCCATCTCGATTTCCTCCGTTGTTTTTAGATTTGAAAACCAAACCATTTTTTCAATATCTCATAATGAATTGCAACCAACTTCCTCTCCTCCTCAAAGAAGATTTTTTCGTTGAAATCACGCTCAAGCTTGTTACGATTTTTTTCAAGCACCTCTTCGAAGCTCTTATTAGAATACTTGCCGATCCAGAAATAGAACGGCGGAATGAAGTGAGCCATAGCATCAGCAGTTGCAATGATTTTCTGTTCCAATGTTTCAGGAGCATATTTCTTGCAACGATGCGTCAGAATGGTAGAGCTTACCTCCTTGGCCAATTCAAGATTAAACCTTCTTTCGATGAGAATCTTGTAGGCTTTTTCTGATCCGATTTCATCGTGAGGTTCAAGATCTTCCAGTCGCGCTATGTCATGCAGCATGGCTGCAAGCCACACAACTTCAAGATCAGCGCCGTACTTAACTGCCATCTACTTGCTGAATTCGATAACCTGTTTCACATGAATCTCCCAGAACCATTTATAAAACTCTTCAGTTCTGGAATTTGAAAAGCTGTGCTGTCCGACTATGGGGTTATAGTGAAGATCCCTTATTTCTGCCTCAAGTTGCTCGATTTTCTTGTTCATTTGATTAAGCCTCCTTGATAGATTTTTCAAGAACTACGTCAAGAGAATCTATCAGATAAAGCAATAAATGTCAATGTTTACCTGTTTTGTGCAAGCGAAAACAAATCAACCCCTTTGTTTATTTTCTAACGAAGCGAGCGAAATGAAAGTAATCTTTCAATTTCCGAGAGAGTGACGAAAAGCTCATTTTGCGATAATTGAAGAAAAAAATTTCTATTTTTTCAACGCTTCCTTATAAAAATTCATTCTAAAATCATATCGCGCAGGTGCAGTCTTTTTCAAATAACTTCCAGCAGTATCAGCCATGACCATAATAATTAATTCAGCAAAAAAATCCTTACTTGATTTCATTAATTTATCAAACTGCTTTTTTAGGTTTTCATTATCCTCATCTACAATTGAATGCAGGTCAGAATGATATTTTATTATTCCCAAAACTATTTCTCTTTCTTTTTTAGATAAATCAAAATCCTTTAAAATGTTTTTTGATTTCAATATGCTAATTTTTTCATGTTCAGGAAAAGATGATAATTTTCCATTTTTAATAATTGTTTCCTTTTTTCCAAGATCATGAAAAACTGTTGCCAAAAATAATAAATCTTTTCTTTTATAGCCATCAACTGATTGATTTAAATATTTTTTAAGTTTAGTATTTTTATTGTTTCTCAAAAATTTTTCCAAGTCTTTCAAAACATTCAGCGTGTGCGTGAAAGTTGATTCATTATTATGCCAAGGATTATTTTCAATAACCCTTTTCAATTCATAAAATTCAGGAAAGTCTTTTTTGAGCTTACCCGATTTCAATTTATCAATTGTTATTTCTTTGATTGTTAACACAATAAATGGATATCTTAAAGATTATACTTTTGTTCTCGTTTCTGAAATGCTTCCTCGCTGCTCTCAAGAACATCACAAACATGTTGCCCTATTCCCATCCTATTTAGAATGCCACTAGCAACTCCGTTTTTGAATGAATTTATGAATATCTGGCTTGAAATAATTATCACCCTTTATCATCTTATACGGACTGTAGTCTTTGCTCATATGTGAATTATGCACCTCTTCAAAGATTTCTTCGATTTTATCTTGCAGTCCATGCTCCAGAATCGTTCCGTAAACGCCATACAAAATATCACACAATTCTTTGGCAATATTTTCCAAGTCGCCATTTTGCGCACCTTCAAGATATTCCCTGACTTCTTCTTCCATCAAACCATATCTCAAATCCGACCTATCTTTTGGAATTAATGATGGTTCTCCTAAGGTGGGTACTTTAAATTTTTCATGAAAAATCTTTACCAGTTCAAGTTCTTTTTTCATATTTTTATAATTGCTAGCGAGTCAGCAAATGAAAATAATCTTTCATTTGTGACGAACGACGCAATTTCAAGCACGAAGTGCTTATATTTTATTCAAATCAATTCCTGCCTTATCAAATTCATTTCTCATGCGCTTTGTGATTTCACAGTTAAGCGCTGTTGAGATTTCAGCTTCTGAGAAAATGCAAGAAATTTTAATATGTCAGTGGCAATTTCATTCATAGAACTTTAAACGTCAAACTCACAAATTGAAGCATTCTGAACATGTTCAACCTTAATTTCGGAAAATAGGAAGTGCGCTAATTTTAAAATTCCACCATGAGCAATAATCAAAACTTTTTTGTCTGCATAATCTTTTTTTAATTCTTCCACAAATTTCAAGAATCTCTCCTTAACATCTACCACGCACTCTCCGCCATATGGTCTATAATCATAATTTTGTTCAAAATCTTCTTTTTTCAAATCACTCGCCGCTTCTCCAAGCTTCTCAATCATTTCATCCCAAGTCTTACCCGAAAAATCGCCAAAATCTCGCTCCATAATTTCTTGCTTTTCAATAACGGGAGCACCAATTTTTTCAGCAAGAATTTGTGCGGATTGCTTTGCTCGCACCAATGGCGAGGTAAAAATAACATCAAAATCAGTATCAATCTCTTCGGAAAGTTTTTTAATTTGTTCAATGCCCTCGGCGTTCAATGGGTCGTTCATTCTTTGCCCCATTAACTTCTTATTTTTGTTTGAATCTGTTTCTCCATGTCTGACGATATAAATTTTCATATGTTTACTTGTTTAATATTTAATTCCCAACATCCAGCGCCGTTATCTTTCCCATGATATTTCATAGCTTCAAACATTTTTTCAGTTTTAACTATTTTCCATTTTGATCCTTCATATCCCGGATCAACAAATCTAAGCTCTCCAGTTTCAGAAAAAGCTTTGTCAAAAACACACAAATGTCCATTATGGAATTTACTACCAACAAGAGCGCCCCAGTCAAAACAAAGAAGGATGTCCTTGTTGTTTTTCTCAGCATCTTCCAAATATTTCTTAAACTGATCTAGTGTTTTGAATTTATTGATAAGCGACCATGTCATTTTTAATGGAATGCCAAGCTTTTTGAAAACTGCATTGGGAGCAGATTTTTTATCATTTGCCTGCGTGCCATAGCCAGCGGGTGGTCTTTTTCCCGTTCTCGCATTCCAAAAATATTTTAGTTCTTCTTTTGGAACAATTAAACCTAGGCTGTAGCCCAGTAATTCCGCAGGCATGAGCGGAATATCGTGCTTTAACATAACCATTTGAATGCATGTTGGGACACAGCACCATTTCTGCTGCGTAAGCGGAACATATCGAGAATCTTTAGGAATTATCTTATTCATAGATTTTCTATTGGATAAATATCAAAGGCAACCTCCTCATAAGGATGAACTGCTTTCATTTTTTCAACGACATCTTTCAAAATTTCTCTTGGCACAACAACCTCGATTCTTTCCTCCTCAACAGATTCAAATTCTCCAGCTTTTCCAATTGTGGGATTTGAATTCTCATTGCCTCGAAATCTTCCAATGCCTCGAGACGAAAATGAGCAAAAATCATAATTGCCAATTTTTCCCGCGCCAGCTTCACCGAGTGCTCGCCTCACAACATCAGCATGCGATATTGGAACAAAAACAACTAATTTTACATTTAAAGTTTGCATATTTATATAAATCACTTTTATTGAAGTGTACCCTCTAAAGTGGACGCGAAATAAAAACCTACCTGACAAATTCTAAAAGATGATTCCTGTATCCAACGGGAGTCATCTTTTTTAGACCCCATTGATACCTTTCATGGTTGTAGTATTTCACATAATTTTCAATTAGCAAATGCAGCTGCTCAAACGTTTTGCATTCTTTGTAATCTACATCATCCTTGAAATGCCCAAAGAATGATTCTATCGGCGCGTTATCAATGCAGTTTCCCTTGCGAGACATTGATTGCACCATGCCAAGCTTGGCAACCTCAGAAATATATTGCGGATTCGTGTAATGAAATCCTTGATCTGAATGAATGAGAACATCCTCGAGTGGGGCTAGTGCATTGTCTTTAAGATTCTTGAGTGTTCCTAGTACAATATCCATTTCCAAGTGCCTTGAAAGCTTCCAGGAAACAATTTCGCCACTAGCAATGTCCTTTACCACTGAAAGATAGGCGAATCGGTAATTAAACGGAATGTAAGTAATATCCGTACAAAATACCTTAAAAGGAATGCTCTGCTCAAATTGTCTTGCTAAGATATTTTCAAATGTTCTATGTTCTAATGATTTTTTCATAATATTCTTGTAAGGATTTCGTCTTCTGATTTTGCAATACAGATGATATTTATTCATGATTCTGATAATCTTTTTGTGATTCATGATAATTTGTTTTTCAAAGAGTTTCATCTGCACAGATCTAAATCCTAGTTTTTTCTGACCGTCTTCAAACACTTTTTTAATCAACAAGTAGTCCTTGTAATCTTTTTCTGGCTCTTCTGAATGACTGAGCCATTTGTAGTAGCCACTTTTGGAAATCTTGGCAATTGTGCTTAGCATGCCAATATCCAACTCTAAACTTTTAATTAGTATGCATTTCTGTTTCGGCTTGAGTTTTACTCCGCTCTTTTGGCCCGGAGTTTGGCTAAAAAATCGTTTTCTGCTTTCAGGTAGGCAATCTCGGCCTCCATCCATTTGATTTTTTCAGCATCCGTAAGATTTTTTGTTTTAACTCTACCTCCGCCTTTGCCTCGAGTTTCAGTTCTGAGTCCTTTTTCTCCTTTTAGTCTGTAAATTTTGTTCCAAGTCAGGAGGCAATCCTTTGGCTTTTGCTTGCCGATAACATTTAAATCAAAACCTGCTTGTCTGAATATTTCTTTGGAGGTTAATCCTTGCTTATTGTAAAGCTTTACTGCTTTAATTTTGAAATCCTTGCTGTAGACTATTGTTTTGCCTACACGCACGACATTTTCATTGCTTGATAGCTGCTCGATCTGTTCCCTGGTAAAAAATCTTTTACTCATTTGGTTTGTTTGTTAATTAATTACATTTTACACCAAAACAAAAAGTAGACAGGCGCTTTTTTAGCGTGTCCACTTTTTGGGGTACAGATCATATCCTATGAGGTATTTTAAACTGTTTTCATGGTATCATTAAGCCAAGATTTACTCAAGTAAACTGATATAAAAAAAACTTTCCCTACTATATAGTTGAATAGTAGAAAATTAATAATAAAAAGGTAGTATTTAAATGCCCACCCTTTTATTTAATGTACTTATCCATAAAAGACGGCTTGAAACAATATTTTGGAAAATTGGGACAGAATTGATGTCAGATTACAGCGCGCTCAAGCCTTATTGCAGCAAATTTAAGAAATTGAAAACGACCTATCACTTATAGCGATAGGTCGTCTCTTTTTGCAAAGATTTGCGACTTTCTTTTGTTGCCGGAGACCAGTTATTCGCTGATCCCATAGGCGCCGTTGAATCTAGTTCTCACTTCAAGGGGCAGATTTTTTGCAGCCGAACTGCAGACCCGAGAAAAAACGAAGCGGTCTTCGACGTGCTCGGTCAATCCGAAGGCTTTGTAGAATTCGCTGCCCTGCGGGTACGTCCTGTAGGTGCTTGAATCGACGATCCATCCGCCTTTGACTTCGGCGAACTGCTCGTTGGTTATGCCGTTTGCCAGCTTCTCGTAGGCACCGACAAAGATGCTGTCGCCTTCCTTCGGGATCATGACGCGGCACTTTTCGTTCAGTGTCACGTAGGTGCTCGTGTAAATACTGTCCGCGGTAAGCGTCTTAGGATACCACTTGTCACCAGCATGAGCGGAAGCTACGGATACGAGAACAAACAGAACTGCTACGATAGCGTTTTTCATGGTTTTCTCCCTCTTTTTTGTGGGTGGATTTTAACTACGAAACGGCAGGAAATAGATCAATTATTATTGCTCTGCTTCATGCCATTTCGTAATTTCATTTAAGGAACTATAACAACATATGTTAGCATACTTTTTATCAATTGTCAATGTTTGGCAAGCTAAAAACACAAAAGGCTTATTTGAGCCTATTTTTAACTATTATTCAATCCACGAATTTTACATACAAGACTCAATAAGCTCAGCGAGCTCAGCTCTCCTATCACGAAGGAATATTACTTTATTATATTCTGAATATAATATATTATCAGTTTTATTAGCATCACTTAAGGAATAATAATGATCAGGAAGTGGCCACGGTGCCGTTAGCAATTTTTGATACCAAGATTCTATTGCGTATTTCAATTCTTCAATATCAAAAACAAATCCACAATTACTTTTGTAACCATCCAGAAAAGCTTTCGCCATTTCTTTTTTGTCCTGCAAGTGCTCGAAATCTCTCCTGATAACGCACATGCTAAAAGACCTAACAAATTCAACATAAGGATTTGCCTTGCCGCTTATATCCCAATCGCAAATTCCAGTTATTTCTCCTTGCTCATTTAAAAGTAGGTTATCCTTATGGTAATCACCATGGCAAACAACAAGGGGTTGCTGCTCTCTTTTTATAAATTCATTTTGCGCAATCAAATCAGTTTTTAATTGGATAAATTCAAGTGCCTTCTGATCATATTCATCTGTGGCTGTTTTGCGTTCAATTATACTTTTTATTTTTTCATATTTAGCAATCGCTTCTTTTGGATCATCCGGAGTCCATCTTGAAATCATTTCTATCGTTTCGGGAATTACTGCCAGCTGAGAAACTAAATGAATTTTTCCCAAGAACTGCCCGAGTTTTTTTGAAAGCGTAGTCCACTCAGATACTGATTCAGGGGAATATTGAACATGGGGCATGTTAGGGAAAATTGAATACGTTTTACCATCAATAACAACGTGCAATCCACCTTCTTTATTTTTCAAGGGAAGCACTACTGGCAAATCTGAATTTTCACCAATAAAGCATACTGCATTTTCTGAAACATTAACTCTCTCAGCATCAGCTTTTTTAAAACATTTAATAAAATAGCTACTGCCATCTTCAGAAGAAACAATCAAGTTTTTGGAGCTTATTCCTTTTTCTGGCTCCTTGAGAAATTTTAAAGTGGAAAGTCCATACTCATTTGATAGAGCATTCAACGTTTGTTGTTCCGCGTTGTTTTCTTTTTCAAGATTTTCTGCGTTTGCTATTTTGTAACCCATTGTTTCTTGTTTGTTCATATTGTTGATTTCTATTGTTATTCGAAAACAAATCAGCCCCTTTGTTTATTTTGCAATAATTGAAGAAAAAAATTATTCCAAAATAACCATATCTTGAACACCCTTGCGCATTTTCCATTGAAACAAATTCTTTTCTCTATTAAATATAACTTCGTCGGGAAGTAATACATCTTCCATTAATTCGTCGTTAGCCATTTTTTCACCTGCAATTATTTTTGGCTTAAGTTTTGTTTCCAAAAAATCAACCACTTGATTGTATAATTCTTTTTGACCAGAAGATCTGTTTCCGGGGGACATTCCAGTCAATGTCAAATACACAGGCAAAACTACAGGGTAAAATCCTTTAATATTGCTTGCTGGTTCTCCATCTATTTTTTCCCATATATATTCAAGTAAAACTTTTCTAATATTTGCAAAAATAGGTTCATCAAAAAATAAAACGTCGTCAGTAAGTGAAATAGCATAATCCCTTATCAAATCTTTTTTTGGATAACTGCTTAATGCGCACATCAATTCAAAAATAAGTTTGGCATATTGAGCAGTTATACTTGCAGGATAAATGCCAAAAGATTTTCTATCAACAGTTGCATCTATATCGTTTTGCGAAACAAGTCCTTTTTCTCTAGCTTCCTTGTAGGCATCTCTAAATTTCCACCCGAAAAGAAAAGTTATTTGATGGATTTTATTCATAACATGCCAACCGTCCTTTGATTCACTATCGCAAGCTTCTTTGATTATTCTCTCAAATGCATCCTTAACTAATTCAAAGGCATGATCGAAATGTGAATAATTATAAAAATCATGAGGACTTTTAAAATAACCCTTCAGTGAAATTTCAAGAGCTTCAATAAACAACTTTAATTTTTCAATTTCAACATATTCTCCAAAATCAAATGTTATTTGATCAAATGGGCGTAAATTCTGAAATGTTTTTTGGTCTGAAAATATATCCTCAAGAAATGGTTTATAATAAACGCCAAAATCTGAATGTTTCAGCTCGTTATAAAAAAAGGAATCTTTATTTGAAAAAAGCGCACGAATTAAGGCTGAAGATGCTGTTGATATGCTTCTACCCTCTTGCAGATGGTATTCTTTGATGCTATGCAAGAACCGTTGAAGAAAATCTGCACGAGTCGTAACCACATGATTTGTGAAATTTGGGTTACTTATTATTTGCGTTAGGATAAAATGTGAATTTTTCTTGAATTCTGAAATTTCCTCATTATCACGAGAACTTTTCTTTATTTCTTCAATAATAATTTCAAAATTTGCACTAAGCACATCCACAGCCTGATCTATTTGCTGTGGTGATCTAGACATTACTCTGCGAAGCAATGCACTCACAAATTCCTTATCTGTATTTTTATTGAATAGTTTATCATTACTTGCTCCAAAAAATAAAAATAGGACTGCAGAAATAATAAAAAGGCTTGATATGATTTGCCAAGTACCAGAAAAAAGTAAAATATTTGAAGTTTTTATTATAGGCAAGACTGAAGAAAAAATAATTGTCAAAAAACCAGCGAAAACTAAAATATAAACAGTTGACATTAAATATCTTTTGACTTCCAAAGCAATTGCCCACTTTTCTCTTTTGAATTGATAGACAGCCAAAAGAATTGCAACTGCAGCCATGGCTTCACCAATTGAAAAGAAAATTGGTGGATTAGAGGTTGAATATTTATCCAACTGAAATTGTAAGGGAACATACAGAAAAATTATCAACAAAAAAGAAGGCACAATCCAAAATAAATCTTTCATTGTTAGCGGTTTTTTCTTCTTCATATTACTTATTCAAATCAACTCCCGCCCTATTAAATTCTTCTTTCATTCGCTTTGTGATCTCACCATTGAGTGCGCCAAGAATTTCTTCATGCTCGCAATACTTGTCAGCTTTAGTCAGAGCTACAGGATAAAACCAATTCTCCCAATAATCCACGTCGTACATTATTGATTGGTGATTTGCCTCGAGTGAATCCAACGCTTTCACAAATTTCGCTTCACTTGTTTTATCTTCTTCAAACTCATGCCAGAGATTGCGAATCTCTTTTCCAAGCTCACCACCAACCAATTTTTCAATTTTTCTTATTTCCTCATTTTCTTTGCGAACTTTTTCTCTTTTATTTGCTCATTGGAAATAGAATCACCGTAAGGCGTGTCGCCAATTTCTGCCTCCACTAAGTCGTGTATCAAAACCATTTTCAATGATTTCAAAAGATCAATCTTTTTCTTAAGATGAGGTGCGACAACCATTGCCATGATTGCCAAATGCCAAGAATGGTCAGCACTGCTTTCATGCCTATCTTTAGCAAGTTTAATAGTGCGCTGTTGAGATTTCAGCTTCTGAGAAAATGCAAGGAATTTTAATATGTCGTTAGCAATTTCATTCATAA